>JBIIFQ010000045.1:0-7524 GCA_044237235.1 Rickettsiales bacterium | reverse complement strand
TGATTTTATTTTGAATATTATTGGGATTTTCTTTTGGTAAAAAATCATCATAAAAATAATCTAAACAAGATTCTTCGATTTCTTTTATTATTTTTTCCGAAGATAATTCGGTTGATGAATTATTTGAATTTTTAATGCACGCTTCTCTCAATATTAAATATTGAAGAAGCGCGGTTGACCGAGATTTTAAATCATCTTCATTTTCAAAAAGCATGATTTATTTTTTATATTTTCGATTAATATAAATTTGCTGTAAAATTGATAAGCTATTGCTCCAAGTCCAATAAATTACTAATCCGGCGGGGAAGGCGGCCAAAACAATCGTTAAGCCGTAAGGCATAAATTTTAGAATTTTGGCTTGAGTTGGATCTGCCGGAGGAGGGCTTAGTTTTTGTTGAATAACCATGGTTGCCCCCATTAAAATTGGCCAAATTCCTAAATTAAAACTTGAAGAAATTTCAAATGGCAATAATCCAAAAAGATTTAAAATTGTAGTTGGGTCGGGCGCTGATAAATCTTTGATCCAGCCATAAAATGGCGAATGACGCATGTCTAAAGTAACATAAAAAACTTTGTAAAGTGCGAAAAAAACTGGAATTTGAATAAGAATCGGGAGGCATCCAGCAGCCGGATTGATTTTCTCGCGTTTGTAAAATTCCATCATTTCACGATTTAATGCGAGTTTATCGTCTTTATATTTTTCGCGAAGTGCTTCAATTTTGGGTTGAATTTTCTTTAATTTAGCAATTGCTGAATAAGATTTATTTGCCATTGGGAAGAGTGCTAGCTTGACTATAACGGTCATTCCTAAAATTGCTAAACCAAAATTTCCAAAAATTTTATATAAAAATTCGATTACAAAAAAGAAGGGTTTGGTTAAAAAATAAAACCAACCAAAATCAATGGCGCGATCAAATAATTTTAGTTCAAGTTTTTTGCTATAATCATCTAAGATTTTAACTTTTTTAGCGCCAGCAAATAGATGATGCTCTAGGTTTAATTGCTCATTGCTAGCAATGATAATTTCTTGACCAATGAAGTCGACATTATAAAAATTATTTTTGTTTTTATAATCATGAAAAAAATTTCCTTCAAAAGAAATTTTTCTGTCAGGAATTATTGAGCTCAGCCAATATTTATCAGTAATACCAAGCCATGAACCGCTTTCACCCTTATCGCTAAATTTTTGAGATTTTTCTTTTATTAAATCTTCATAAGTTTTTTCCGACAAAATGCCATTAAAAGCTCCAATCGCACCTTCGTGCAAAATATAAGCCGCTTTTTGTTGATCATTTAGAAGGCGATTAATTCGAGCAAAAGGAGCCACCGCAATATTTTCAAAACTATTATTTATGATTTTTTGTTGAACGGTGAATAAATAATTTTCATCAATCGAAATTTTCATTTGAAATTCAATATTTTTTGAATTCGTCCACGAAAGAGTAACGGGATTTTTTGGGGTTAATTTTTTATTATTGGCTTGCCAAATAGTATCAGGTTTTGGGGTTTCGAGATTAGAATCTGAGCTAGCAAAGCCGAAATCAGCAAAATATCTTTCTTTGCTTTCAATTGGAGAAAATAGAATGACCTCATCTTTTTTGTCGGGATTTTTAAAATATTTTGCCAAGGTTAAATCATCAAATTTCGCTCCTTTCAAATTAATTGAACCGTGAAGAGATTTGCTTTCAATTTTAATTCTTTCATCGGTGGTTTTTTCAATAATTTCTTTGCGAGTTTTGAAAGATGCTAAACTGTCATTTTTTTCTTCGGGAGTAACATTTTTTACAACTTCGGTGGTAATTTTTTCAACATTAGGAATCGATGGATTGGAATTTTCTTCGATAATTTTATCAGCAAGTTTTTCATCTTTTGAGCCTTTATTACTTTGCTCAATTTGCTGTTGAAGGGAAATTTTTTCCAGACGTGGTTTTTCGTAAAACCAAGTCCAAGAAATCATGATAATTACCGACAAACTTGTCGCTAAAATTAAATTTTTGTTATTTTGCGGATTCATTTTTTTAAATTTTTATTACATCTATTTAAGATTATTATTGAATTTTAAAGATATTTTTCAATTCTTATTTTTTAGTAGATTTTTTTGTTGTTTTTAAATTTACGCCCTCATGATTTTTAATAATCAAACATTCTTTCAAAGCCTCGTCAATCGTGGCTATAGGAACTATTTTGAGATTGCTCAAAACCTCTTTCGGCATTTCTTCTAAATCTTTAACATTAGCTTGTGGAATTAGAACTTTCTTTATTCCACCGCGAAGTGCCGCCAGAAGTTTTTCTTTAAGTCCACCAATTTCTAAAACTTTGCCACTCAAAGTAATTTCACCCGTCATGGCGATATCGCGACGAATTTTATATTCACCTAAAACCGAAACCAAGCAAACCGACAAAGCAACTCCAGCCGATGGACCATCTTTTGGCGTTGCACCTTCTGGCACATGAATGTGAAAATCGAATTTATTGAATTTTTTGGCGTCAATTTTTAAAGTTTTGGCAATCGAGCGCGCATAACTCAGTGAAGCTCGTGCTGATTCTTTCATAACGTCGCCGAGACTCCCAGTAATTTGGATTTTGCCACTTCCTTCAAATTTTAAAGCTTCGATTTCGAGTAAATCTCCGCCATATTGAGTATAGGCCATGCCAGTTACAATTCCAATGGAATCAAGATCGCGAGCCTTGCCATAATCTTTTTTGGCAGGACCAGAATATTTTTGAATATTGGAATTATTAATATCAATTTTTTTGGCTTCTTTGGTCACGATTAATTTAACCGATTTTCTAATTAAATTCTCTATTTCGCGATTTAAATTGCGAACTCCCGCCTCAAAAGTATAGCGTTGAATTAGGGTTAAAATTGCCTCATCTTCAATTGAAAATTCTTTATTATTTAAACCATTATCTTTAATCAATTTGGGAACGATATGTTTTTTGGAGATTTGTAATTTTTCATTTTCGGTATAACCCGAAATATTGATTATCTCCATGCGATCTCTAAGTGGAATCGGAATTGAATTTATGGTGTTGGCGGTTGCTACGAAAATTACCTTCGATAAATCATAATCAACCTCTAAATAATGATCGGAAAAATTAACATTTTGCTCGGGATCAAGAACCTCAAGTAAAGCCGAAGCTGGATCGCCACGAAAATCACTCGACATTTTATCGATTTCATCAAGAAGCATCAACGGATTAACGGTTTCAGCTTTTTTCATTGATTGAATAATGCGTCCGGGCATAGCTCCGACATAAGTGCGACGATGTCCACGAATTTCCGATTCATCTTTAACGCCACCTAACGAAACTTTAACATATTTACGATTTAAACTTTCGGCGATCGATTTTGCTAAAGAGGTTTTGCCCACTCCGGGCGCTCCAACCAAGCATAAAATTGGTCCGCGAGCACCTTTGGTTTTTATTTGTACCGCGATAAATTCCAAAATTCTTTCCTTAATTTTAGTAAGTCCATAATGATGTTTGTCGAGAATTTTTTTGGCATTATTTAAGTCATGAATTGCTTCGGATTGTTCTGACCACGGCAATGAAACTATCCAATCGAGATAGTTGCGAATCACTCCCGATTCCGAGGAATAATGGCTCATTCTTTGGAGTTTTTGTAATTCATTTTCGCATTTTTTGCGAATATCTTTTGATAATTTTAATTTGGTAATTTTATTTTTTAATTCGGTAATTTCAGGATCTTCATCTTGTCCAAGTTCTTTTTTGATATTTTTAAGCTGTTCATTAAAATAAACTTCTTTTTGATGCTTGGTAAATTTTTCTTGAATCGAGCGGTTTATGCGCTCTTCGGCTTCGCTAATTTCAATTTCAGTTTTAATAATTTCGAGAAGTTTATAAAATTTATTTTTTAAGTCCTTTTCATTTAAAATCGCCTGTCTCTGAATATAAGATGAATTAACGTGACCAGCAATAAAATATAAAATATCTTGAGTGGTTTTGATTTTGGCTATCTCATTTAAAATTTCGGCACTGATTTTTTTATTATATTGAGAATATTTAGAAAAGCTTTCGGCACATGATTTTACAAGGCTTATCAACTCTTTATCTTTGTCGTTGATTTTAGGTTGAATAATTACCGAAATTTCACTAAAAAAATATTGCTCATTGTCGATAATTTTGTCTATTTCGGCGCTAACAAAACCCTGTAGAATGGCTTTTAGATTGCCATCTGGGGTTTTTATTAATTCAAGTATTCGACAAATTGTCCCAACTTTATTAAGATTTTCTTTTTTGAATAAATCGCTATCAGATTTGGTTTGAGTTATGGCAAAAATCGGAGATTTTTTATTATAAGCTTCTTCAATTGTATTGATCGATTTTTCTCTGCCAACTAAGATTGTTGCAGTCATCTTTGGGAAAATTACAATATCTCGAAGCGGAATCGTATAAAATTTTTGTTCAATTTTTTGGTCTTTTTTATTTTCGGTCATTTTGTTTGAAATAATTTGGTTTTTTTGAAAAAATATTATTTTGGTTTTTGACAAATAACAATCATAATTTTTAAAAAATGCTTTCTTGCAAATTGTAATTTTTATTTTAGATTTTAGATTATAAAAAATTTAGTAATTATTTTTTAATTTTTAAATGCATTACGATAAAAATAATATTTTTGCCAAAATAATTCGCGGAGAAATTCCGGCAAAAAAAATTTATGAAGATGAAAATATTTTGGCTTTTTATGACATCTCAAAAGCTTCTCCTATTCATGTCTTAGTAATTCCCAAGGGCGAATTTATTGATTTCATTGATTTCGTTACCAAAGAAAATCCGCAAAAAGTTACTAATTTTTTTCAAAAAGTTGCGCAAATTTCACAAGATTTAAAAATTGTCGAAAGCGGTTTTCGCTTGATTACCAATAATGGAAGCGATGCCCATCAAACCGTAAAACATTTTCACGTCCATATTTTAGCTGGCAAAAAACTTGGACCATTAATTTCTGCCGATAATCAATTGAGGTAATAAATATGGATAAAAAAATGCACGAAGCTACAAAAATAATTCATGCGGGCAGAAATCCGAAAGAACAAGGCTGGATGGTTAATCCGCCGATTTATCAAACTTCGACGATCGTTTTCCCGACTTATAAGGATTTTATGTATGCCGAAAGAGGCTACTCCAACAATGATTTGGTGCAACCTTACGAATTGAAATATGGTCGCTACGGTACGCAAACTAATTTTGCTTTAGAGCGAGCAATTTCCGAAATTGAGGGCGGTTATAACACTTTCGTCACCTCGTCGGGTGCGGCCGCGATTAACACGGCATTAATTGCTTTCTTAAAACAGGGTGATCACATGTTGGTGGTTGATAATGTCTATTCGCCGACGCGTGGTTTTGCCGATAAATTTTTGAAAAAACTTGGGGTCGAAACTACTTATTTTGATCCACATATTGGTGCGGGAATTTCTAAGTTAATTAAGAAAAATACCAAAGTTATTTTTATGGAAAGTCCGGGGTCACAAACCTTTGAGATTCAAGACGTCCCCGCTATTTGCAAAATTGCCAAAAAACATAATATTGTGACGATTCTTGATAATTCTTGGGCGAGCGGAATTTATTTCAAAGCTTTTGATCACGGCGTTGATATTTCAGTGATGGCTTTAACCAAATATATCAATGGTCATTCTGATATTATGATGGGCTCAATCACCGTTCAAGAAAAATATTTCCGCGTAATGTATGAGGCTTTTAGATATATGGCTGTTACCGCGGCGCCATATTCATCTTACATGGTGCAAAGAGGATTGCGCACCGCAAAATTACGCATGGATCATTGTTTTAAATCAGGTTTGGAAATGGCGACGTGGCTTGAATCGCGTCCCGAAGTTGAAAAAGTTTTATATCCGGCATTGCCAAGTGATGAAAATCATCAATTATGGAAAAGAGATTTTACCGGCGCGGCGGGTTTATTTTCAATCATTCTTGACAAAAAATATTCTAACGAAGCTTTGGCAAGAATGTTAGACAAGTTACATTATTACGGTATGGGCTATTCTTGGGGTGGCTATGAATCTTTAATTATTCCTTTTGATGCTTCGAGCATTAGAACTGCAACGAAATATCCTTATGCCAACAAAACCGCTCTTAGAATAAATATCGGCTTGGAAGATGTTGAAGATTTGAAAGATGATCTTGAGGCTGGATTTAAAAGATTGAAAAAATAATTTTTTAATTGAAGAAGGATTTAACAATAACGCTGTGTTTGATGTAAGCCAGTTAAAACACCTCCCGATGGCGATTCTATTTCTGTATTAGGATGATAAGCTCTCCTATTTTCAATTAAAAAATCTTCGGCATCATCTACCGCTTTAATAAATTCCGCCATATCATTTGTCCGCCTCAAAGCTCCATAGATAGATGGAAAGGGAGTTTGATGTCTTTTTAATCCTTTGGTTGAATTTGGATCATAAAAATTATCGGTTTGGGTTGCGCTGTCAGATGTTGTTTTTTTTGCGGTTTGCGTGGCAATCGAGTTTATTGAGATCGGCGATTGATTCGTTGAATTAAAATTCCTTGAATTATTATTTGTGAATTGAGTTGCGGTTTTTGGCGCTTGAGAAAAAAGTGATTTCGAATAACAATAATTTGATAAAGATAAATTTTGTATATTCGAAATTGAGGAAAGTGGGTGATGATAATTATTAACAACCGGAATGGGATTCAAATGAGGATAAGAATTTAATCCATGAAAAACAACGGTTGGCGCTGTGCTAATATAAGTCGGATGACTTATGGGTGTAGGTGGCAGAGGGGCGTAAAATTGTGTTGGCATTGATTGAAAATTAAAATTACTATTTGCGATTATTGGATTAAAGTTTGAATAAGTAATGGGTTGAAGTGGGTATTGGATTTTCGAAACGATCGGGGCTGAAGGTAAAACATAATTTGCGGGGCGTGAAATGCTATTGTGAAAATATATGGTCGGTAATAATTGACCTATCGGAAAACGAAGCATGTTTTTAATTTATAAAAATTATTTTTATTCAACAAATAAAAATAGAATATAAAAATTAAAATTTATCTTAACAACTTAAATAGATATAATTAGCAAAATTATATTCTTTTATTTTAAAATGATAATCTTTAAAAGTTAAATTTACCAATATCATTCTCAATAAATAAATCATAATTCAAATAAAATGCCGATTTTGGTGATAATGGTGCAAGTTATATTTATAATCAAAAAAATTTTACTTAAGAAAAGTGATGAGGTGAGTAGTGAAAAAATGTTACTAATGATCTTTTGTCGAAGAAAAATAACGAATGATTATTAGGCTAAAAAAAGTTTTTTTGGGAGTTTAAAAAATTAAACAAAATATTTCTGATTAGATCAATTTTCTTGATTGAGTTATAATAAAATTTGCGGGAGTGATTAATTTTTGTTAAAAATTGATTCTAAAAGGGATTTTAAAATTATAAAATAAAAGGGTGGAGAATTAAAATTTCTATTTGAATTTGAGTAAGTAGAACTTACTCAAATTCAATAAAGTTATT
>JBIIFQ010000044.1:0-7593 GCA_044237235.1 Rickettsiales bacterium | reverse complement strand
CAAGATTCGGTCGAAGTCTTGACGTAAGTCCAATCAGAAAAGAAGATTTAAAATTAAAATCGCCAAGCGAAGCTTTACCAAACATCGAAAAAATTGAATTTGATGGCGAAGGTTTTGCCGATTGGCGTGAAAAATTATTTGGTAGATTTGTTGTTAATGGCGCTGAAATGAAATGGCAAAAAAGTGATTTTGTTAAATCTTTGGAAGCTTTTGGAGCCAAAAATTCCCACTCGAATTTACAATTAGATTTTAAAAATTTTTCCACTTCGCAACAACAAGAAATGAAAATTTTCTTTGCACAAGCTCAAGCTTCGGGCTCAATTAATTATCACGATCATGAAATAAAAATTCCGCGCTCTTTAACTCTTAATTTTACTAAAAAAGAATTTGAATTTGAAAATGTTTTGCAATCTTTTGCATCAAAAACTCAAGATTTAGAAACTTCTTCGCCATCATTACCAACATTGAAAATTTATAAAGATGTTCAGGCTTCGCAAAGTCTTCCGCAAGATACTCATTTGATTAATTCATTTCTTTTTAATCAATTATTAATTCAACCTAAAATCGAAGATGGTCAATATCGAGAGAAGCTTGGACTAATTGAACAAGCAAGTCAATCATCATCAAAAACTTTAAAACTTTATCTAAGCGAAGATTTATCAAATGAACAATTTTATTGTTTACTTAATCAAGCGAAAGAACATCAGGTTTCTTTGGAATTAACTTTAGCCAAGGGCGTTAAAATTCCCGATCAGGAATTTAATAAATTTGTTGAAAATAAATCGATTGCTCAAGAAGATTCGGGAGCGGGAGTTCGTGGAGCGAGAATTTCAGTAGATTTAGTTTTTGCTTCGATTAGAGTTTCAAAATCACAACCATTGGAAACATCTTCAAAACCGCCCCGAATAACCATCACCAACAATATTGAAGAATCATTAAATTCACTCAAAGAATCTTTATCGTCTCCAACAATTATTAATATTGAAGACACTTCATATTCTGATTTATTTGGCAAGAATCAACATAAATTAGTCTCAAAAGATGATGCTCAACATTTTGCTTTTGAAAAAATCGAAAGTGATCTTAAAACCAAGCTTGATGGGGGCGAATCTGTGATTCTCAAAGGCGAATTTTCTGCTGAATTATTACCTTTACTTCATCCGCAAATTTTGGATTTGCAACAACAATATTCTAATTTATATTTTATAATTGAGGATAAAAATGTTTCGAAATCCAAACCACAATCCTCAAAACTTTCTTGGCTTGATCCATCTCTTTACGAGATAAAGTATTCTCCCGAGACCGCAAAAATAGATAAGGAAATTGCAAGAGAAGATCATCCTTGCGTCAAAGATAAAATTTCTGCCGATTCAAAAGCAGAGTCCGAAAAATTTATCCAAAAACGCAAAAAAGATCTATCAGAACTTCTTCAAAAAAATCCAATCCTCCAAATCTTTGGTCATAGCGGAGTTGGCAAAAGTTCGTTATTGCGTGAAGTTGAAAAAAGTGGCTTAACTCAAGCAGGAGATGTTGCGGTTTACAATGAATTAACTGGCTTTGACTCTTGGGCGAAGGATAAATCCGAAAGCAAAACCAAAATCTTAGTAATCGATGAATTTAACGTTGATGGCTCCACCAATTTTACCATGTTTCGCGATTTAGCCAATAATCCAACAACATTTCCGCAAACAATTTTTCACGATGGAAAATCTTATGAATTAGATGCAAGTCACAAAGTAGTTTTTCTCGGCAATCCTCAAAATTATGGCAATCGTTTTAAACAAAAATTATTCGAAGATTGCCAAATTCACGAATGGCATTTGCAAGATTTTCCGGTTGATTATATTTACGAAAATATTTTAAAAACACCAATTTATGATGGTTGTTCTGAATATATTAAAACTAAAATAAATGAAGAAGAATTTAAAAAAATCGCCATCGAACAAATCAAAGATTACAAAGCCAAAAATCAAGGTCTTCCAGCCGATGACGGCATGCCTAAAGAAACGGTGCGAGAATTGCAAGAAAAAGTTTTAAAAGAAATTGTAAAAAAAATAGAGCCAATTGAAACCAAAGAAGTTCAAAACGCTAATTTTATCGCCACCCCATCTAATCAACAAAGCATCGATGAATTGCAATCAGCAATTCAGATTAGACAATTACAAAAACAAGGTGAACTTCCATCAAATTTTTTAGGAACTTGCGGAGTAATTTTTGAAGGCGATTCTGGCGTTGGCAAAAGCGTTATGATCGAAGCGGTACTAGAAAATCGCGGAATTAAAAAAATTGATGATTTGGAACAATTGAAACAAGAACAAGAAAAAATTACCACCACAACAAAACCTCATCATTATTACAAAATCTCCGCCAGCTTGCCGATCGAAGAAATTAAACAACAATTAATTAAAGCCTTTGAGCTCGGTGTTATCGTTGTTTTTGACGAGATGAACACTCGCATCAAAGATGGTGGCTTAGAAAAAACCATCAACGCATTATTAACGGGTCAACATCCTGAAAATCCAAATATCAAACCTCAAGCTGGATTCATGCTTATTACCAGCGTCAACAAGGCAACAAATGCCGGCAGGTCAGCTTTTAGCCCCGCGACTAAGCATCGTTTTAATATATTTTCGGCAAAGTCTTTAAGGGAATATACCCAAGAAGATTTTGAGAAGATTATTGAAAATTGGGAGGATAAAAATACAAAAATTTCTTCGGAAATCAGAAAAGAATTTGCCACTAAAATTCAGGATTTAGCGCAGAAAGATCCGAACTTAAATTTACGCGATTTAAAGAAAATCACGCCGAATATTTTAGAAGAATTAAAAACCAAAAATAAAGGAAATATTTTAGAAAGAGTTTAAAAATTTTTAAACAAAAACTACAAACCCAAAGCAATTAATGTTTTAACATATTCATTTTGTGGCTTTGAAAAAATCGACTTAGCATCTTGATATTCAACGATTTCACCATCTTTCAAAACCGCAATATCATCGGCAATTTTAGCAATCACTTCTAAATCATGTGAAATTAAAATATAAGAAATTTTTTGATTTTTTTGCAATGAAATTAATAAATTCAAAATGTCATTTTGCGTTGCAAAATCAAGTGCCGAAGTCGGCTCGTCTAAAATTAAAATTTCAGGATTTAAAATTAAACTTCGCGCTAAAGCCACTCTCTGCCTTTGTCCGCCAGAAAGTTGATGCGGAAAATTATTATATAAAATTTCGTCGAGATTCATTTTTTTCATAATTTCACGAACATCTTTTTCAAAATTTTTAGTGGCAATTTTATGAATAATTAAACCTTCAGCAATTATATCGCAAACCTTCATGCGCGGGTTCAAACTCGAATATGGATCTTGAAAAATTATTTGAATTTTACGACGCAATTCGACGCTATTTTTTTGCCAATTTTTACCGCCAAATAAATTTATTTGTCCCGAAAATTTGGTTAAATTAACCAAAGCCTTGGCGAGCGTTGATTTGCCTGATCCGCTTTCGCCAATTATTCCTAAATTTTGATTAGCTTTTAAGGAAAAATTTAAATTTTTAATGGCATAAAATTCTTGATGCCTTACCGTTAAATTTTTAATTTCTAAAATTTTTTCAGAGGCGATGAAATCATGTTTTTCAAGGTCTCGCTTGATTTCAAAATTATCATTTAATCTCTCGCCGATTTCAATAATTTCATCGGCTAATTTTGCCACCGCTTGACGATTGTGACTTATCAATAAAATGGCAATATTTAAATTTTTTGAGAGGTTTTTTAGCAATTTTAAAATCTCATTTTGCACAACAGCATCAAGTGCTGTCGTTGGTTCATCGGCAATAATAATTTGCGGATTATTGGCAATTGCAATGGCAATCATCACCCGTTGTTTTTGTCCGCCCGAAAGTTGATGTGGATAGTTGTTTAACCTCGGAATCAAAGCCTCGAGCTCAACATCTCGCATCAAATTATGCAAACGATTTTTCAATTCATCTTTGCTAATTTTTGGATGATGAATCTTAATCGCCTCCGCAATTTGCTTACCAATTTTATGGAGCGGATTAAGCGCGGTGTTTGGATCTTGAAAAATAAAACCAATTTTTTTACCACGAATTTTTTGCAAAGATTTTTCGTCAAGTTGCAATAAATTTTGATTTTCAAATAAAATTTCGCCACTAATTTTAGCGTTATTTAGCAATCTTAAAATACTGAGCGCGATGATTGATTTTCCTGATCCGCTTTGCCCAACTAAAGCACAAATTTGCGCCGGTTTAATTTCACAACAAAAATTTTTCACAATCGAATTTTCTTGTTGGTTGCGATTTATAAAACTAATATTGAGATTGTTAATTTTTAGAAGCATTTTTTATAAAATTTTTTTATAATTCTTGTTCTTTTAATCAAAAAATCAAATTAGTTTTAGAGTTATGCATAAAAAATCGATTATGTGGTTTCGTCAAGATTTACGAATTAGCGACAATCCCGCCCTCCTCTCGACAATCGAAAATGGCGACGTCATGCCAATTTATATTTTTGAAGAGCAAGTTGGCGACAACCGAAAAATTGGCTCGGCGAGCAAATGGTGGCTTCATCACAGCTTAGATTCTTTAAATAATTCACTCGAAAATAAATTAAATTTTTATTGCGGTGATGCTAAAAAAATTCTAGAAAATTTAGTTGCTGAATTTGATATTGCAGGAATATTTTGGAATCGCTGTTACGAACCTTTGCGCATTAAAAAAGACCGTGAAATAAAAGCATTTTTTAAGCAAAAAAATATAATTGCACAAAGTTTTAACGGCTCACTTTTGTGGGAACCGCATGAAGTTTTAAAAAGCGATCAAACTCCTTATAAAGTCTTTACGCCTTACTATCGCAAAGGTTGCTTACTAAAAACCGAACCGCGAAAACCTTTAAAAAAACCCGAGAATTTTGCAATTTTTCACGACAAAAATAACAAAATTAAATTAGAAAATTTGCAACTTTTACCCTCAATAAAATGGGATCCAGAAATGCAAAAATATTGGCAAATTGGCGAAGATTTTGCTTATAAAAAAATGCAAAATTTTGTCAAAAATAATTTGCAAAATTATAAGGATGGACGCAATTTTCCATCACAAAATAATGTCTCTCGACTCTCTCCTCACTTGCATTTTGGCGAAATTTCACCACATCAAATTTGGCATTTTGCTCAAGAAAATTATCGCGAAAAAACTGGAGAATTAAATCTCGATCATTTTTTAAGCGAGCTTGGCTGGCGGGAATTTTCTTATTATTTACTTTTCCATTTTCCGCATTTGCCCGACAAAAATTTTCAACCACGTTTTGATAATTTTTTATGGCAAAAAAATGAAAATTTTTTAAAGGCTTGGCACAAAGGAGAAACTGGTTATCCGATAGTTGACGCCGGCATGAGAGAGTTGTGGCAAACCGGTCAAATGCATAATCGCGTGCGCATGATTGTCGGCTCATTTTTAGTAAAAAATTTATTACTCGATTGGCGACTTGGCGAAAAATGGTTTTGGGATTGTTTGGTCGACGCCGATTTGGCAAGCAACTCGGCAAGTTGGCAATGGGTGGCGGGAAGCGGAGCCGATGCGGCACCGTATTTTCGTATTTTTAACCCAGTTTTACAAGGCGAAAAATTTGATCCCGAGGGCGAATATACGCGCAAATTTGTCCCCGAATTAAAAAATTTACCCGCTAAATTTTTATATAAACCGTGGGAAGCTCCGACGGAAATTTTAGAAAAATCAGGAATTACTTTAGGAAAAAATTATCCATTTCCAATTGTAAAAATTGATGAGTCGCGAGATTTGGCACTCAAGACTTTTAAGGCTTTACCTAAAATTGGTGAGGATGATAAACTTTCTTAAAAATGGCTCATAAAAAACTTAATTTACCGCAAAAAATTTGCACTAAATGTAATAAATTTTTTACTTGGCGAAAAAAATGGGAAAGAGATTGGGATAATGTAAAATTCTGTTCCGAAAAATGTAAAAGGGAGAAAAAAAACAATGCAATTAAATAAAATTTATCACAAAATTTTTACCTCAATAATTACATTATTATTGTTAATTTTATTTTCAAAAAATTCAAACGCTCTCGAAAATATGACAAAAATTCCAAATAAAAATTTTAAAGAAAATGCTAAAAATGTGCTTGGTACCAAACTCGAATCATGTTGTTTTGACCCTTTGACTGGTTACTTCCGCGACGGTTTTTGCCACACTAATTTTCAAGATGTCGGCACTCATGTGGTTTGCGCTCAAATTACCGATGAATTTTTACAATTTACTTTATCTCGAGGCAATGATTTGATAACCCCCGCCCCAAATTATAATTTTAAAGGATTAAAGGTTGGGGATTTTTGGTGCCTATGCGCATTAAGATGGCTCGAAGCTCACGAAGCCGGAGTCGCTCCAAAAATAAAATTAGAATCAACCAACTCAAAAGCTTTAGATTATATCGATTTAAAAACTTTAAAAAAATACGATATTAACAAAAAAGAATAATTTAAAAAAATATTTGCTATTTAAAAAAATATTGGCAACATTGATAATCGTTATTGCTAATTTCAAATTAATTTTTTGCCTCCTAAAGCCAGCATTATAAAGCTTTTATAGTTTTAAAATCAAAAATTTAAATCTTAAAAATTAGCAATTTTTATTTCAAATTTTTATCATATTTTTCATGTTTTTTTTAAATTTTTTTTCTAGAAATTTTTTGATTTTACAAATTATTTTTAGTTTTTTTTGTAGTGAAATTTTAGCAAAAACATCGCCCTCACCCGAATTTTTAAAAAATAATTCCGAGAAAAATATTTTACCAAAAATTACCATTACCGCCACCAATGAAAATCAAGATGGCTACAAAGCCGAAAATGTCACCAGCTCAACTCGCGCCAACAAAATTTTACGCGACATTCCGCAAGCGATTAACGCAGTTTCACAACAACAAATTCGCGACCAAAATATCGTCAATATGGAGCAAGCGACGCTTTATATTCCAAGCGTCAATATTCAACAAGGCGAAGGCAATCGCGACCAAATTTCAATTCGTGGCAACAGTTCCACCGCCGATTTTTTTATCGATGGCGCACGCGACGATATGCAATATTTTCGCGATTTTTACAACATCGAAAAAGTTGAATTTTTAAATGGTCCCAACGCTTTAGCATTTGGTCGAGGTGGCGCTGGTGGCTTGGTTAATCGCGTATCGAAATTTGCCGATGGCGTCAAAAAACGTCAAATTATTTTATCAGGAGGATCGTTTGAAAATCGTCGTTTACAAACTGATTTAAGTGAAAAAATTAACGAAAATTTATCACTTCGCTTCAACGGTTTTTATGAAAAATCGCAAAGTTTTCGTGATTATGGCAATTTAGAACGCTTTGGCTTTAACCCAACGGGCACAATTGTTCTTGGCAAAAATACCGATGTTAAATTTGGTTATGAACATTTTTACGATAATCGCTTTAACGATCGTGGCGTCCCTTCCAAAAATGGCGAACCCTTAAAAACTTCTGCTTCAAAATTTTTTGGCAATCCTAACGAAAATGATTCGGAAAATAAATTAGATTCGCTTTTCGCCACTATCAAT
>JBIIFQ010000043.1:0-7811 GCA_044237235.1 Rickettsiales bacterium | reverse complement strand
TTATTCCTTCTTTAAATTCGGTAATTTGTTTATCATTTTTTAATTTTATTGTATCTTTTCCAACTAAATCAAGGCGCGTAATTTGTGAATCAAAATTAATTCTCATGCAAGGCCAATTAAGCCTCGAGGCGATTTGTTCAATGTGAGTTGATTTACCAGTTCCATGCATTCCTTGAATTAAAACTCTTTGATTAAAAGCAAAGCCCGCCAAAATTGCGTTACTAGTTTTTTCATCGAATAAATAATTTTTATCGATGGTCGGAACCAGCTCTGAATGAGCTTTAAAGCCACTTACTGCAAAATTACAATTAATTCCAAAAGTTTTTTTACAATCGATTTTTACTAAAGAATTTTCAATTTTTGACAACATTTTTTAAAAATTTAAGTTATTTTAATAAAACAATAATATAATTTATTTTAAATTATTCAAATAAACAAAATATATCATGATAAATTTTAAAATTTTTACCATTTTCCCCGAGCTTTTTCCACAAATTTTGGCTAATTCAATCACGGGCGAAGCACTTAATAAAAATTTATGGAAATTAGAAGTAATTAATATTCGTGATTATGGTTTCGATGCTCGTAAAACAGTCGATGATGCGCCATTTGGAGGTGGTGCCGGCATGGTTTTTCGTCCCGATGTTTTGCATAATGCGCTTGAAAAAAATATTTTACAAAATTCACAAAATTTAAAAAAAACTAAAATTATTTACCCTTCGCCACGAGGCAAAGTTTTTAATCAAAAAATGGCGCAAGAATTGTCGCAAGAAAGCGAAATTAACATTATTTGTGGACGATATGAGGGGATCGATCAAAGAATAATTGATATTTTTGATGTTGAAGAAATTTCGATTGGCGATTACGTTTTGTCGGGCGGTGAAATCGCTTCTTATGTCTTAATTGATGCCATTTTACGCAATGTTAAAGGCGTGCTTGGAAAAGAACAATCGCTGGAACAAGAAAGCTTCGGCAATATTGACAATACTGATTATGAATATTTATTGGAATATCCCCATTATACCCGTCCCGCCAATTTTTTAGACAAAGAAGTGCCCGCAGTTTTGTTATCTGGCCATCATGCTAATATTGAAAAATGGCGCAAAGAAAAAGCTGAAGAAATTACACAAAAAAATCGTCCCGATTTATTTCAAAAATATTTGTTAAATAAAAATAAAAAATCTTAATGAGGGTGCTCTGTTACAGGGTCTTGAACTCCATAAGTATGCATTAAATAATAGCTCGACGGATTACCGATACGATTATAAGGATTGTAAACTGGACTATAAAAATCTGAATAACGTGGGGCTAAATATGGATATTGTCGATTTTGAAAAGCGCCTCTCGAAGTCTTTAATTCTGTGTCTTCAAGCTCTTCAATTAATTCTTTTTTAGTAATAATTTCATTTTCCTCAATATTTTTTTCAGGCACAATTTCATCATTTTTTTTAACATCTTTTTCATTAATTATTTCAGGAATATTTTCTTGAATTGGCACTTGATTTAAAAAGGATTGATCGACATTTCCACTTGCATCTTTTTGCATATTTTTTTGCGAATATTCCTCGGGAATATCATTGGGTTTTAAACTATGAGAGTCCATTAAAAGTGATTTAGTTAATTTTAAATGATAAATATTTGTAAATCGTGAATTAATGAAATTTAAAGCATCAAAAATAGCATCACGCACATCGGTTTGGATTATTCCCTTGGTATCATTGGAAAAACCAGATAAATTAAAAATATCAAGAATTTTAAAAAAACTTGGGTAATAATATAAATTTAATTCACCAACATAATTTACAAAGCCTTTATGGGCAACGAACCCCAAATCATCTATAAATTTAAAACGCGAAGCGCCATAAATTAATGGAATTGAATGCCGCGAACATTTTATACTTTCTAAAAAAATTTTTCCCGGATTTGATAAAAGAATTATGTAATTGCTATTTTCATCAATTTTTGAAATAACTTTTTCTTTATAATCATCATAAAAATTTAGCTCACATTCAATTTTTGAGTTTTTAAGGATTGGTTGTTTTTTATAAAAATAATTGACGGAAATAATTGAAAAGACCTTATTTTTATCAAAAATATTAAGGTCCGAAACATCTTGGCAGTAAGATTTTATTGGTATAATGCAAAATATGCAAATAGCAATTATTTTAAGATTCATTTTGTTTTTTAACTATAAATTTATTTAATGTTTTATTTTTTTTAAAACAAATTTTTTATATTTAAATAACATTTCTTACTTTTTTAAAAAAAATACTTGCAAGAAAAAAAATTATATTGAATAATATTTTTTGTCGGGAGTGTATCAGAATATAAAAGCTTTTACAGCGAATATGAATACACACGCTGGGTTTGCGTGGTGGTGGCTCCCGACATTAAATAATTCTAGTCTAAAATTTCTCATCTTATCTAAAAAAACAAATTTTTAAAAAAAACTTCATTTTTCTTATATTTTGTAATAAATCATTTTTTTCTTCGCAAGAAACATTAACGTGTAAAATTTAAATGTTTAAATTAAAATTTTAATCGTGTAATCATCATTTATTAAATCTTGAGAAGTTTTAACAGGTTTTGATTTAATATTTTTTTTGATCATTTCATATAAATCGGGCTCTTTAAATTCGAAATATATAAAAATATCTTTGTAAGACATTGGTTCCATAATTATTTTTGATCCACAAAAGCAATTATAAATCTTAAAATATTTACTGTTGAAAATCATTTTCGGAAAGACTTTGACGACAACATTTGAATTATTTTTTATAGTAATTTTTTTTACAATAATATCGTTATTTTTTAGAATATTTAAATCGGAATAAAAATAATTTTTATTAAAATCCTGAATTAAATTTCTAATAAAATTATTTTCATTTTTATTAAAAATATTATCCTTTTCCAATTGTTTATCTAGCGAAGTTCTCTCAATACTCGTTTCAATTGATGGCGTTTTGTTTTCAATTTTATATAAAACAAAATATTTATTCCTAAAGTTAATTTTGGGACTTAAAATATGTGAAATAAAATAAGGTTTACAATTTTGATTTATAATGCATTGATTATTTCGATATTTTAAATAAAATGAACCAATAGCAATAATTAAAATTAAACGAATGAAAAATTTTAAAAGTGAAGGCATTTTTAAAAAAAATAGTTTTAATATAAAATCAATAAATAAATAGATGATTCAAAATAAAGTCAATCATAAAATTCCTTTTGAACTATTTGAAAAATGGTTTAACGAAGCCATAAATAATTCTCAAATTATTGAGCCAAGCGCCATGTGCCTTGCGACCTGCACCTTAGATAACAAACCTTCGGCGCGAATGGTGCTTTTAAAAAAATTCGATGAAAGAGGTTTTTGTTTTTATACTAATTTAACTAGTCGCAAAGGTCGAGAATTAAGATTAAACCCCAATGTTGCATTGTGTTTTTATTGGGGAAAACTTGGTCGTCAAGTTAGAATTGAAGGCGAAATTGAGCCGGTTTCAGCGCTTGAGGCTGATGAATATTTTGCTTCACGAAGACGAGAAAGTAAAATCGGAGCTTGGGCTTCTAAGCAATCTAAAAAAATGGAAAATTGGCAAGAGTTTGAAAATAGAATAAAAGATATAAGTGAGCAATTTCAGAATCAAGAAGTTGAGCGTCCGGTTTTTTGGTCGGGATTCCGCGTAAAGCCAACGGCAATAGAGTTTTGGGAGGAGGGTGATTTTAGAATTCATCATCGTCATCTTTACGAAAAAGCCAGCGATGGTTGGATTATTAACGAAATTTATCCATGAAAATATATGAATTTTTATAATTTGTGCGAAATTTTTTTACAAAATTTAGCTGAAAAAATTGAAAGACAAGATGTTGATT
The DNA here is from genome assembly GCA_044237235.1 of Rickettsiales bacterium. Lineage (GTDB taxonomy): Bacteria > Pseudomonadota > Alphaproteobacteria > Rickettsiales > UBA1997 > CAILUF01. Next base: position 3,938 of record JBIIFQ010000043.1, on the reverse strand, counting down.
CCAACCTAGAGGTTGAATATCAAGATGGCATTCTTGAAATTATTATCAACAATAATAAAAAAACTTTTATCATTAATCGCAACGCTGGCAATCAAAAAATTTGGTATTCTTCACCATTTTTAGGTGCAGATTATTTCTCATTTGATCAAGCTTCGCAAAGTTGGATTAATGCTAATGGTGAAGAATTATCAAAAAAATTATTTAACGAATTAAAACTAAATATTACTTTAAACTAACAAAATTTATGAAAAAAATTTTATTAATCGAAGGCGATGGAATCGGACCAGAAGTGGTTTCGCAAACTAAAAAAATTATCGATTTTTTTAACAAAAATACCGACAAAAAATTTGAAACTGAAAATGCGCTTTTGGGCGGAATTGCCTTCGATAAAACAGGAACACCTTTCCCACAAGAAACATTAAATTTAGCCAAAGAAGCTGACGCCACTTTGCTCGGAGCTGTTGGTGGTTTAAAGTGGGAAAATTTAGAATATAAAAATCGTCCCGAGCGCGGATTACTTGGCATTCGAAAAGAATTAGCACTTTTCGCTAATTTACGTCCCGCAAAAGTTTTTGATGCCTTGGCAGATAGCTCGACTTTAAAAAGAGAAGTTGTTGAAGGTTTAGACATTATGATAGTTCGTGAATTAACGGGTGATTTATATTTTGGCGAACCGCGATATGTAAAAACTCTGGAAGATGGCTCAAGACAAGGCGTTAACACTATGACTTACAATTCAAAAGAAGTGGAAAGAATCGCTAAAGTTTCATTTGAATTGGCAAAAATTCGTGGTAAAAAATTATGTTCAGTTGATAAAGCAAACGTTATCGAAACTACGGAAATGTGGCGTGAAGTCGTATCGGAAATCGGCGCTAAATATTATCCTGATATCGAATTAAAACATATGTATGTTGATAATGCTTCGATGCAATTAGTTCGCAATCCAAAACAATTTGATGTGATGGTGACGGGCAATATGTTTGGTGACATTTTATCAGACACCGCCTCAATGTTAACCGGATCTCTTGGCATGTTGCCATCGGCATCACTTGGAGAAAAACAAGCCAATGGCAAACAATATGCGCTTTACGAGCCAGTTCATGGCTCAGCTCCTGACATTGCCGGCAAAAATATTGCTAATCCATTAGCAACAATTTTAAGCTTCTCGATGATGCTTCGTTATTCTTTTGGCTATTTAAAAGAAGCCGATAAACTTGATTTGGCAGTAGAAAATGTTTTAAGCTCAGGAGCTAGAACCGCTGATATCGCAATGCAATCGCAAAAAACTGTTTCATGTTCTGAAATGGCTGATAAAGTTGTTGCAGAATTAGAAAAATTATTAACTATATCTTAATATTTTTTATCATCACGAATCAAATAAATTAGTTAGTTTTTTGTGAAATCATTTTTGAAAAATTACAATAAAATTTTGTTTAAAAATACATTTAAAAATTTATTTTTTTTAAGTTGTTTTTTGATGTTATTTTTAAACAAAAATTCATTTGCCAACATTGTAAGATCAACCACTTTTGATGATAGACTTGCTTGCGAAAAATCTCGTGGATCATGGCGTGATTTTGGCAATAGCTGTGCAGATAAATGCAATTATAAATTCGATAAATACGCGGTTTGTGCCTACGCTATCAGATATGGATGCGATTGCGGAAAAAATCGTTGTCTTCACGAAGATAAATGTATTTCCGTTAGTGAATATAAAAAAATTGATGATGAAAGAATTTTAAAAGACAAAGAAATTGTTGATGAAATTAAGGAATTGAGAATCAAACGTGCCAAAAAATTTAAGAATGAATATTTAAATAAATTAGCGGGAATGTATGGTGCCGACCCTAATTATCGCGATCAAACTCGCAATTATAATCAAGAGCAAAAAGAATTACCCCCTAATACTTTTAAAAATACTAACAGGCAAATGGTTTACAATTACATAGTCAAAAAACGTAATGATAAAATTTTGGAAAAAATTAAAGCCCAAGAAGAAAAAAATAAACAAAACCAACTCAGTGAAAACCAACAAAACATTACTCAACCAAAATTATTCCAATATATTCAAGAGCAAAGCCAACAAAATCAAAATATTACCGATCAATCTCTAGAAAATAAAAATGCCCCAATCGTTCTTAAACCTATTGAGAATGAAGGAAGTGAAGTTGTCGAAGATACCGCTCCAAAAAGAAATTCTCTCTTAGAAAAATTTTCAAAAAATCCACGGGATTTTTTAGATCAAGCTAATAAACTTCTTGAAATTGACAATCAAGAACAAAATATTGAAAATAAAAATAGCGACATGAATATTCCCCCTGTTTATGTTAAGCAACAAAATGGAGAAAATGATTTTAAAAATGGCGATGTCGTTAACAATGTTAGCAACATTGAAACTATTCCACAATTTGTAAACTAAAATAATGAATATAAATAAATCACTTCAAATTTTAATTCATTTACTCAGAAGGCTAGCTGGCGTCTTTACAACAGCTTTTGCAATTTATTATGCTCTTTTATTAATAACATTTGATATTAACGATCCATCATTCAACACATTTTCTAATGAAGATATTGTTAAAAATTTTGGCGGAATTTACGGCGCTAGAATTGCCGATTTATCCTTTCAAATTCTGGGTTTAAGCTCTTTTGTGGTGGTAATTTTTATTTTTAGCTTAGGACTCCAAATGTCAAATATCATGGGTGTTCAACATTTTTTGAGTAAAGTAATTATTATTCCAATTTGTATTTTAAGTTTTTCACTAACTTTCGCCTTAATGCCAAAACCTGAATTTTGGGATTTTAGTTCACTTGGCGGTGTAAATGGTTCATTTTTATTATTAAAATTACAAAAATTTCCGCGTTATGCGATTTTTTTAGTAAGCTTTCCAATGTCGCTAATTCTGTTCTCAATCATCGTTGAAGTTTCATTAAAAGATTGGATTTACTTTTTTAGATTTATTTTTGTTTGGCTTCGCTATATTTTTGAAAAATATTTATTACCAAAAGATTTAAAACTTTCTTTAAATAATTTTTTAAGTAAAAAATCAGAAAAAATCTCGCCAAAAATTATCGAAAACAAAATTGTTGAAGAAGAGCAAGAATTTGAAGAAGATAATTTTGAAATCGTTGAAAAACAAGCTCCGAAAGCAAGTAACGAAGATTTAAAAAAACAACTTAAATCTACCAAGATTAAAAAAACAAAACAACGCAAAAGCTCTTATATTTTGCCAACTTGCGAGTTGTTAACCGATCGTTCGGCGGAAAATAAAGATAAAAAAGTGCCGAAAGAATTGGTTGAAAGTCAATCGAAAATGTTGTTAAAAGTTTTGGATGATTTTGGCGTTCGTGGCGCCAATGTCGGCACTAAAGTTGGTCCAGTTATCACTCTTCACGAATTTGAACCCGAAGCTGGCACCAAAGCCTCGCGAGTTATTTCTTTATCCGATGATATTGCGCGTTCGATGAGTGCGGTTTCGGCGCGAATTGCGGTTGTCGCCGGCAAAACTTCGATTGGGATTGAACTGCCAAATCCGAAACGTGAAATGATTTTTTTACGCGAGATTCTTGAATCAAAAGATTACAAATTCTCGCAATTTTTCTTGCCGATGATTTTGGGAAAAGATATTGGTGGCGAAATTATGATTGCCGATTTAGCCAAAATGCCTCATTTATTGATCGCGGGAACAACGGGCTCAGGAAAATCAGTCGGTTTGAACGTTATGATTTTATCTTTGCTTTTTAAACTGCGCCCCGATGAATGTAAATTCATCATGATCGATCCAAAAATGTTGGAATTATCAATTTATGACGGCATTCCGCATCTACTCTCACCAGTGGTTACCGAACCGGGCAAAGCCGTTATCGCTTTAAAATGGGTGGTGGCTGAAATGGAAGAGCGTTATCGCTTAATGTCGAGTTTTGCTGTGCGTAATATC
>JBIIFQ010000042.1:0-7885 GCA_044237235.1 Rickettsiales bacterium | reverse complement strand
GCTTCGGTGCGTAATCCAATTCACATCGTTGAGTCGGCGAAGCTTGGCGCTCACGTTGCCACAATCCCCGCTAAAGTTATTAAACAATTAGCCCAACATCCACTTACCGATAAAGGCATTGAAACTTTTATTAAAGATTGGGCGGGAACTGGACAAAAAATCGCTTAAAATTTAATGTTTTCACCACGAATTTTAAAATTTAAAAATATGAATGAAAAAGAGTTAAAAGAATTATTAGAAAATTTGCTAAAAAAAGGTGAATGCGAATACATTGAATTTAAAAAAAATTATAATTTATTTAAAGATAAAAGTGAATTTTTTAAATATTATTCGGCCCTTTCAAATTCTGCAACATTGGCGGGAGAAGATTTTGGCTATTTAGTTTTTGGTGTTGACGATGAAGGAAATGTTTGCGGAACTGCTGTAAATAAAGATGAGAAAGATTTAAAAATACAGATTTCTAATTACTTTGGAAATTCACATGATTTTGAAATTTGTAAATTCGAATATAAAGAAAAAAATATTACGATTTATAAAATTCCATGTGCCAAAGGAAAGCTTGCCCAATATAAAAATAAAAAAGATTTAGTGGCGTGGTATAGAGTTGGAAGCCATAATGATAATCTTTACGAATCTCCAGATCTTGATAAAATTGTAAAAAAAATTGCTTTATTTGGAGATGATTGGTCGGCAATTGTTTGCGAAGAATCTAATATTGACGATCTTGATTTTGAGGCATTTAAATTGGCAAAAAATCGTTATCAAGAAAAATATCCAAGCCTTGAGGTCGCAAGTTGGAGCGATAAAAAATTTTTAGAAAAATTGGGTTTTATAAGAAATTCTAAACTCACAAATGCTTGCCTGGTTTTACTTGGGAAAAAAGAAAGTAATTACAAATTAAAAAATTCTAGAGAATCGGTGGAGATTGTTTGGAGACTTGATACTTCTGAAGAAAAAGCTAATCAATCTTTTTATCTTCCATTGATACTTTCAACCTCGCAAGCTTGGAGTTTCATTAGAAATCCTAAAGTTAAAATTATTACCGAAAATACTGAAAATGAATTAATTGCCCGAGAAGTCGATAAATATGACCAAAAAGTTTTTCTCGAAGCCCTTCATAATTGCATTGCTCATCAAGATTATTATGCTGGTGAAAGAATAACAATCATAGAAAAAATTGATAAATTAATTTTTACCAATGCTGGAAATTTTTTTGACGGTAAAGCCGAAGATTATGTTTTGGAAAGAAAAAATATTGCCAGTAAATATCGCAATAAAGCCTTGGTTGATGCGATGAAAGAGTTAGGGATGATTGATAAACTTGGTTCGGGAGTAAAAACTATGTATGAAACTCTAAGAAAAAAAACTTTTCCATTTCCAACTTATCGTTATGATAAAGAATTTGATCAAACAAAATTAGAAATTTACGGTAAAGAAATTGATAAAAAATTTACTGAAATTTTGATGAACAAAAGTGATTTGGATTTTAATACAACGATTATTCTTGATAAAATTCAAAAAAATAAAATTGATGAAATTGACAAAAAAGATTTAAAAAAACTTAGAGAACAAAGGCTAATTGAGAAAATTGGTAAAGAATATATTTTATCAAGTAAAGTTGCGGAAATTATTGGTAAAGAAGCTGAGTATACAGAAAAAAAAGGATTTACAGATGATTACATTATTGAAAAAATAATTAAACATTTGGAAAATTTTAAAGATGGATTAAAAAGAAATAAAATTAATGATTTTGCTTGGAAATATTTACCTGGGGTCTTAAGCGATGAACAAAAAAAAATAAAAATTAACAACATTTTACAAAAATTGAAAAAGGAGGGTTTTATAAAGAATTTTGGAACCGACAGAATTCCAATATGGAAATTTTTAAAAAAATAAATTATTAGTAAATTATTAGTAAATTATTAGTAAATTATTAGTAAATTATTAGTAAAACCCCTCTCAACCTAGGAAAACATTGAATCCACAAAAATTCCGATTTTTTCAATAAAATAATTTTTAAAAAGATTTTTATTGAGTAAAAAATAGCCTCTTATACCTTGAAAATAAAGGCTTCTTAAAAAGTCCGAAGAAATTTTTAAAAAGATTTTTTTATAAAATTAAAATTACCAACCCAATATTGACAGGCTTCTAGAGGCTATTGTTAAAAAAATGTTAAATTTTTAGAAATTTTACTAATTTTTCGCAATATTTTTTTCTTAAAATTTTACTAATTTTTAGATTCAAAATGTAATATTTGAAAAATAAATTAAGAAAAATTGCGCGAAAACTAAAAAATAATTTTTTCAAAATTTTTAAGTCCCGCAAAAAGTTTGCAAAACCTTTTTTTCATTAGTCGGAGGAGCGTGATAATAAATATTTTTTTCATCAAAATGAAAAGGTTTTTTTAGAGCTTTTAAGAAATTTTCCAGCGGATGGAAATCTAAATTATTGCCAGCATCGATAATTTCTTGAACGACATGATTTCGAGCAATGATGAATGGATTAATTGCTCGCATTTTTTTGGCAATTTTTGGCAAAATATTTTTATCACTAAAATCATATTCTTGTTGCAATAAATTTAACCAAGATGAAAACCAATTACGATATTCTCCGCCCTTGATTGCCAAGGGTTTTTGACATATCAAATCATCACTTAAATTAAAAAAACTTTGGTGATAATCGCCATTTTTTTGTTGCAAAATTTCTAAAAAATCGACAATTAATTTTTGCGGAATTTGTTTTTCAAAACCAAATTTTTTTGCCATAATTTGTTGATAATTTTCATCAAATTTTTGTTCAAATAAATTTAGCATTTCTAATAATTCTTGAGAATTTTTGTGAATTAATGACAAACAATTTGCCAAAATCCACAAATTCCAATGAGCTATTTTAGGCTGATTTTCGTAAGCGTAGCGACCACCGCGATCAATTGCGCTAAAAACTTTTTTTGAGTCATATTCGTCTAAAAAAGCGCAAGGTCCAAAATCAATCGCTTGTCCACTTATCGCCATATTGTCGCTATTCATGACGCCATGAATAAAGCCATTCGCCTGCAGTTTTGCGATTAAATTAGCTTGAGTAAAAACAATATCGCTAAATAATTTTGTAATCGATTTTGACGAGGAATTTTCTTGCGGGAAATGGCGATTTATGACATAATCACAAAGCTGTTGAATGGCGATTTTATTGCCTTTGGAGGCGAAATATTCAAAAGTTCCGACGCGAATATGACTTTTTGCAACTCGCGAAATAACCGCTCCCATATTGATTTCTTGACGATAAACGGGCTCGTTAGTTATGCATAAAGTTAAAATTCTTGTCGCCGGAATTTGTAAATAATGTAAGGCTTCGCCGATTATCAATTCTCTAATTCCAGCCCCTAAAGTCATCAGCCCGTCGCCATTGCGTGAAAATTTAGTTGGTCCACTGCCTTTTAATTGAACATCAAAACGCTGGTTTTTATTATTAACAATTTCTCCAAGCAAAACTGCGCGCCCATCGCCAAGTTGTGGCACGAAATTGCCGAATTGATGACCAGCGTAAGCTAGAGAAATTGAAATTGAAGTCGGATGAATTTTTTGCCCGCAAAAAATTTGTTTATAAATTTCTTTAATTTCAGATTTTTTTAAATCTTTTTTGTTAAAATTTAATTCTTGTGCTAAATCATTGTTGAAATGCACCAAATCTGCTTTGGAGAAATTTTTCGGAGCGATTTTTTGATAAAAATCTGACGAAAACTGATCGTGGAAACTATTTTCAAAATTTAGCATTTTTTTACAATTTTAAAAATCTTAATTTTAAAAACAAATTAAAAAAATTTATTGAACTTATTAAATTTTAAAATAAATTAGAGTTAAATAAATTATTCCAAAATATATTAAATGCAATTAGTCAAGATTATCAAAACATCATCGGGTTCGATAAAAAGCATAACCCTTGGTGCTATAAGTTGTTGTAAATAAATTCATCCAAACTCACATTCACAATATTCTCAATTTTTAGAATATTTTTATCAAATTAAAATAATTTATTTATGAAACTTAAAGATGACTCAATTTTACTTCATGGCGGACAAACTCCCGACCCAACTACTGGCTCTAGAGCTGTTCCCATCTATCAAACAACCTCATATAATTTTAAAAACGCCGAACATGCCGGCAATCTTTTTTCACTAAAAGAATTTGGCAATATTTATACGAGATTGATGAATCCAACCACCGATGTTTTTGAAAAAAGAATCGCGGAGTTGGAGGGTGGAGTCGCCGCTCTAGCCGTCTCTTCGGGGCAGTCCGCCATTTCTTTGGCGATTCTAAATATTGCTCAAGCTGGAGATGAAATTATCGCTTTCGATAATTTATATGGCGGAACTTATAACTTGCTTAAACATACTCTCGCTAGACTCGGAATTACAACGCATTTTGTTGATTCCAACAAACCCGAAGAAATTTCGAAATATGTTAATCACAAAACTAAATTGATTTATGCCGAGTCAATTGGGAATCCGAAGCTAAATATTACTGATTTCGACGGGGTTGCAAAAATTGCTCATTCGCATAATTTGCCTTTTATTCTCGACAACACTTTAAGTCCGTATATTTTTAAGCCGTTCAATTATGGCGTCGATATTATAGTTTATTCGGCGACGAAATTTATTGGCGGACATGGCACTTCGATTGGAGGACTTATTGTTGATTCGGGAAAATTTGATTGGACTATTCAAGAAAATGGCAAAAGTAAATTTCCACTAATCGCCGATCCCGACAAAAGTTATCATAACCTTAATTTCGTTGAGGCTCTAGCTCCTCTTGGCAATATCGCTTACATCATTAAAGCCAGGGTAACTTTATTGCGTGATATTGGTTGCGCCATTTCGCCCTTCAATTCATTTTTATTTTTACAAGGCTTGGAAACCTTGCATTTAAGGATGGCAAGGCATTCAGAGAATGCTTTAAAAGTTGCGGAATTTTTAGAAAAACATTCGAAAGTTTCTTGGGTTAATTATCCAAATTTGCCATCGAGTAGCGAATACCTCAAGGCAAAAAAATACATGCCGAAGGGCACCAGCTCAATAATCGGCTTTGGTATTAAAGGCGGAAAAGAGGCGGGAATTAAATTTATCGATAATCTCAAATTATTTTCTTTGGTTGCCAATGTTGGCGACGCCAAATCATTGGTGATTCACCCCGCTTCAACGACTCATCAACAATTATCAAAAGACGAGCAAATTGCGACGGGAGTAAGCGAAGATTACATCAGGCTTTCGATTGGAATTGAAGATTTTGAAGACATTATTCAAGATTTAAATCAAGCTTTGGCTATTTTATAGAAATAATTTTAAGAAAATTTTTGGGCAAATTCGCACCACGATTTGCCTATAAAAAAAACTTTTTTTATTTAAAATACAATATCAAAATAATAAATAATTTATGACAAAAAGTCGCTTTACTCCAACGGATCAAGCTCGCATGACTAAGCAATATGAAGAGGTTGCTTCAGCTAGGGGCTTAAGAAGGCCCGAAATAAGATTCTACGATTTTATTTAACAATAAAAACAATTAAATTTTTTTAAAATCACTCGAAAAAACAAATCATGTTAAATTTTTTTACTAATGAAAATTTGTCATATTTTGCTATAATTTTTTTAATCCTAAATTTAATAAGTTTTTATTGCACAAAGACCAAAAAATTACCAATAATTTTCTTTTCATTTTCGTTGGCGACCGCTCTAATTGGTGGCGTTATTAATCTTTTATCTTGCTCAATAATTTTTTTATTTGGATTTTTAGTTTATAGTTTTTATCAAAAAAAATCGCCTTCTTCGCATAAAGTTTTTATATATTTTGGCATTATTATTATCACCATTTTTAGTTTTTTACACCAGATTCCAACTATTGATAATATTGAGCTCTTGACCAATATTAAATTAAGTAAAAATTCCTCAAATTTTGATTTATGGTTAAATTTCGACAAACCACTTATTGCCATTTTTTTATTATTTTTTGCTTACAATCCACCAAAAAAATTTAGCGATTACAAAAATATTTTTATCCAAACAATAAAACTCTTTGTGCCTTTATTGACAATACTCCTAGCTCTTGGCACTTTTGGTAATTTTTTAGTTTTCGACCCCAAATTTCCTAATTTTGAAATAACTTTTTTATGGCTGATAAAAATGATTTTTTTAACAATTTTTGCCGAAGAATTTTTCTTTCGATTTTTTATGCAAAATAGCGTAATTTTATTGTTAAAAAATTCTAAATATTTTTCAAAAAACTCACAAATTATCGGCTTAATTTTCACCTCAATTATTTTTGGCTTAACACATTTTAGCCAAGGATTTATTTTTATTTTATTGGCGACAATTTGTGGATTTTTTTATGGCTTGATCTTCATTCGCACTAGATATATCGAGGCTTCAATTCTATTGCATTTTTTAATTAATCTTACACATTTTATATTTTTTTCCTATCCTTCGGCGTTGGAAATATCTTAAATTTAATCTCATTCTTTAGTTTAAAAGTGGAATCAAGAAATCGTCAAACAAACCGGGCAGTGATCCGAGGCTTTTTCTTGATCACGAACATTTTTATCTTCGATGTCGCAATCGATAATTTTATCGGCACAATTTGGCGAGATTAACAAATAATCAATTCTGGCACCTTTATTTTGAGTGTAAGAATTGCCACGATAATCCCACCAACTAAAAGCCTGATTATGCGGATATTTAGCGCGATAAGAATCAATCAAACCCACATTCAAAAGCTCGCGAAATTTTTGTCTTTCTTGCGGGTGAAATAAAATTTGTCCTTCAAACTTTTTTGCATCAAAAATATCAATTGTTTCACATGCAACATTATAATCGCCTCCAAAAATTTGCATTTCATCATAATTTGAAATGCTAGAAATATGGGCTCTAAGCCGTTGCAAAAATTTTATTTTGTAAATAAATTTTTTGGAATCTTCCAATTTTTCGCCTTCATTCAAATCGCCACCGCCATTTGGAATATAAACCGAAGCAACGCGAATTGCACCGCTTTTGAACGAAATCACCGCTTCGATATAACGCGCTTGCAAATCTTGACCACCATCAATGCCAGAATTTGCATCCAAATCGGGCAAACCTTTAACCACATCTTCAATTTTATATTTCGATAAAATAGCGACGCCATTATAAGTTTTTTGTCCAAAAACCGCTGAATTATATCCGGCGTCGAGTAAAGCTTCAAACGGAAAAGCATTTTCTTCACATTTTAACTCTTGTAAACAAACTATGTCGGGATTTGAAGTTTTTAACCATTCAAGAAGTCTTGGAAGCCTTGCCTTGACTGAATTAACATTAAATGTTGCAATTTTAATCATATTATTTGTGGCGTTATTTTTGTTAAAATATTTTAGATTTTTTAAAGTTCAATTTGGGCGAAAGCAATTTTCAAATCCGCTATTAAATCATTAGGGTTTTCAATACCAATTGACAAACGAATTAAACCTTCAGAAATTTCAAACTTTTCTCGCAATTCTTCGCTCAAACCCGAATGAGTAGTCGAAGCAGGATGACAAACCAAAGATTCGGTTCCACCTAAACTCACCGCCGATTTAAAAATTCTCAAAGAATTAATAAATTTGAAAGCGTTTTTACGGCCACCATTAATCATGAAGGCAAAAGTACTTCCATAACCCAAACACTGATTTTTAAAGGTTTCTTGATAGTTTTTTTCAAACAAATATTTGGAATGATATATTTTAATTTGTGGAAAATTTTGTTTAAGCCAATCGGCAATTTTTTCGGCCGATTCAGTCGCGCGATTCATTCTTAAATATAAAGTTTCTAAAGAACGCCCGATCATCCATGATGAATGAGGATCAAGATGTGATCCAAAAGCAATGC
>JBIIFQ010000040.1:0-8122 GCA_044237235.1 Rickettsiales bacterium | reverse complement strand
AATTAAAACATTTGCCAAAATTTATTGAAAAACGTCAAGAAAATTTTGATATTTTATTTAATGGCCTTAAAGAGTTTGAAGAGTTTTTTATTTTGCCTAAATCCTCTCCGAAAGCCAAGCCATCATGGTTTGGATTTCCAATTACTCTCAAGCCAAATGTCAATTTTACTCGCAATAAATTAGTCGAATTTTTAGATGAAAATAAAATCGGCACCCGACTTTTATTCGGCGGAAATTTGTTGAAACAACCTTACATGAAAAACCAACATTATAAAATTATTGGTGATTTAAAAAATAGTGATATAGTTGTGAATAATACCTTCTGGATCGGTGTTTATCCAGGGCTTGGAGCCGAAGAATTGAATTATGTTTTGGAGATATTTCACAAGTTTTTAAAGGCTAATTATGCCTAAATTGGAATAATTATTGAAGCGGAAATATTGTTTTTGGAGAATAAATTTGGAAACATTTAAAAGTAATTTATTATAAAAATTGACAATAAAACTAAACTAAAAAAATAAATAATTTTTCTAATTATTTTAGATCTTACTTTTGATTTTGAAATCAAGACGCCAGTTGGATATTTATCGACAATACCCAAATATTCACGGAAATTTATCCCCAACTCCGAGCCTAAAATCTCAAAAAAATTGGCATCTTCAAAAGATTTTTGGTGAATAAACTCAATTAAAAAATTTTTAATATTTTTTTGACTCGGCTTTGAATTTTCAATAAAATATTTTCTATAACAAAAATCAACTAAATAATAATAGCCAGCTAAATTTTTATTGGCGATAGAAATTTTTTCATATTCAGGGAAGATTTTTATAAATTCATTATAATTTTTTATGTTTTGATAGGATTTATAAATTTCTTTAAATTCTAAGCTATTTCTAATAATGGTTTTATGATTTTTACCACTTAAATTTCCGCCATTTTTAAGAATTCTAAAATTGGTTAAATTTTCGTTTAGAATCTTGATTTCAAAGCCTGCAAGGCATATTTTAATCCACATATCAATGTCTAAAAGAATGATAAAAGCCGGATTAAAAAAACCAGTTTTTTCCAAAATATTTTTACGCATTAAAACGCTTGGATAGCATAACGGATTGTTGTAAAAGAAAAAATAATTTAGAAAGTTAAACCTATCAAGCTCGAGATATTTTAATGAATCTTGAATGTTGTTTTTGATGATTTTATTGTCTTCGTCGATAATATTGGCGAGGGTAAAACAAGCGCCGTAATCAACATTATTTTCGAGAAAATCGAGTTGTTTTTGTAATTTTTCGGGAAGCCAAGAATCGTCGGAATTGATGATGGCAATATATTCGCCATTTGATTTTTTAATCAATGAATTGGTATTAAAAACCATGCCGAAATTTTTTTCATTACGAAAAGCTTTTATTCTTGGATCATTGAAGCTGTTGACTATATCGTAGGTTTTGTCGGTGGAATTATCATCGATTATTAAAAATTCAAAATCTTTAAAGCTTTGATTTAATACCGATTCAATTGTCTCGCCAACGAATTTATCATGATTATAACATGACATTATAACTGAAATTTTTGGCATAAATTTTAAATTATCCTTTAATTATTTTTTTTAAAATACATAGTAAAATTTTTCTTTTAAAAAAAGAATTTCTAAGAGTTTTATTATGGTTAAAAAGTTTGAAAGTTTCTTTTAATGGGTTATTTCTAATCGTATGTTTTAGCCATTGATAAAATATTTTTGAAGGATTTTTTGTTGGCCAATATTTCTCCAAATATTCAGCAACAATTTTCATTTGTCGAATAGAATTTTTATGAATATTATTGTTGTGAATTCTATAATAACAGCAGGATCTATTGATGATTTTATAATTATATTGTGGATTATTTTTGATATATAAAAATAATTTTGTTCGAAGTATTATATCGTCCCCCGTCATATCTTCATCAAAGCCTCCGACTTGATCGACAGCTTCTTTTTTGAAAATACTTCCTTGGATATAAAAAGAGCCATCGAGATTAAATTCTAAATTCAATAAATCATTAATATTTGGGTTTACAATTGAATTAATTTTGAGTGGAGGTAGTAATTCTTCATTAACAATTCCAAGCTCGTTGACCCCGGTGATTTGTGAGCATCCGATTAAGATAGTATTTTCATTTTTTTCGAATATGTCAATTTGTAAACTTGCCATATCTTCATAGAAATAATCGTCGCAAGATATAAAGGCAATAAATTTTCCCTTGGCAGAATTTATTGCTCTATTAAAGTTTTTACCAATATTACCGGTATTTTGTTGGGTTAAAATTGTCATCGGAAAAGGGCTTTTGGATTTTAAATTTTCCAAAATATTTACGCTATTATCGCTAGAGCCATCATCAACAACAATAATTTCTATATTTTTATATTGTTGATTCCAAATGCTTTCGATACATTTAGTAATGAATTTTTCGTGATTGAAACTTACGCAACAAACTGAAAGTAAAGGATTATTATTCATAAATTCTTTATTATTAATGTTTGATTTAGAGATGTTTCAATTGCCTTGCCAACAAATTTATCATTTTTATAGCACGACATTAAAACTGAAATTTTCATCATAAATTAAACTAAATTTTTATATTAAAAATATTCTCAGCTTCAAACACATCATTGCCAAGAAATTTGTTTGGGTATTGATAATCAAGGACTTCTTGAATAAATTCAGTTTTTATTAATTTCTTTGCAGAGCTATTATTAAATTTTTTGTTTAGATCTTTTCTCACTAACCACATATGTTCCATTCGTAAATCTTGCGGTTCGAAATATTTAAATTTTCCATCGCCACTCATTTTGCGAGTAGGATCAACTAAAACTGGAAAATAAGATTTTCCCGTAAGCTTACTGAATAAATTTATTTTTGCAATAAAGGGAGTGTATGTTTGCGAATAGTTTTGAATTTGCCAAGTTGGTTTTTTAATGTAATCGATAAATTTACAAGAAGATGCCTCGATTTTATTAGCGATGATAAATTTTTTTGCCTCATCAAATTGATTTTGGTGATAAAATTCATCGCAATCCAAATTAAGGAAGTGACTACAGAATCGGCTCTTGGCGATATTCAAACCAATATTTCTTTTGTGAAGTTCATTTTTGCCCGCCGAGGTTTTTTTCGGAGAATAACAATAAATTTTATCGATTAATCTTTTCTTCACCAAATCACTCAATAAATCTTCAAGATTTTCTGAGCAAGGTTCGCCCCAATTCGAAATTTTTTGATAAATAACATTAATGTGGTCGGCGGAAGCTCGCACCGATTTTATCGATGATTCAAGCAGTTCCTCGCCGTCAAATAAATTATAAGATATGCCAAGTTTCATGTGATGTAAAATTAATTATTTAGTTTATATTTTAAGCAATTATTTCAAAAAATTTTTTATTATTCAACCGCGAATTTAAGCCTCTCATCGCTTTAGTTTTATATTCGGCGCTCAGAATTTTATTGATTTTTTTGAGCTTGATTTCCACGGAAGTTTTTTGTAAATCAGCAACAATTTTACAAGCAAATTCATGCCACGACATCAACTCCCCATTATTCAAATGATAAATCTGGTTAATTAAATTCTTATCAAATTTAATTGAATTTTTATCACCATTTTCCACAGTAATTTTCTGAATAAAGCGAATAGTATTTGAGGCAACGAATTCTGCCGAAGTTGGACTGCCGATTTGGTCATCAACCACATTAATTTCTTCTTTTTCTAAGGCTAATCTCTTGATGGTATTAACAAAATTTTTAGTGGTTGAACGCTTATCGTAAATCCAAGAAATTCTGAAAATTACATAATTACAACCAGAATTTTGTAAAGCTTGTTCCGACAATAATTTAGTTTTACCGTAATAATTTAAAGGCTGAAGATTTTCTTGATTATCCTCATCAAAAGGCTTGTCACCACTGCCATCAAAGACATAATCGGTTGAATAATGAATTAGTAAAATATTTTTTTCTTTACAAAATTCTGCTAAAATTTTTACCGCTTGATGATTAATTTGATCGCATAATTCTTGCTCTTCTTCAGCTTTATCAACATTAGTATAACCCGCACAATTAATAATTAAATTAACCGAAGTGGAAATGTTATTAAGATTTTCTTGAAGAGTTGCGGAATTAGAGAAATCAAGCTCTGAGCTGTCTTTAATTAAAACATTAAATCCAGTTTTTTCTAATTTAAAATTTTCAATTAAGGCGTTAGCGATTTGTCCATTTTTACCGATGATGAGAATGTTGGCGGTCATATTTTAGCCTCTTGGATTGTCATTTTTATCAAAAGCACTGAGCCTAGCCAGATAACTCAAGGTTCCATTTAAAGAACCGAGATTTTGTGAAAATTTTTTGGAATCATAATTTATGAAATAAAAAATTGCCTGCCCGAAAAAAGAAAAAGATAATTTTATGGCGGAAAAATAAGCGTTGAAAAACCCTTTTTGTTTTTCTTTCCAATAAAATTTTGATAAAGCGCGATGCCAAAATCGACGATAAATTCCACGTAAATTTGTGCCCGATGAGCCTTGTCCGATGTGGTAGGCGAGGGCGTTAACGCAAATTGCACAAATTTTATTATTTAAAATGGTGCGATGGCAAATTTCATCATCTTCGTAATATAAAAAAATTTTTTCATCAAAAAATCCAATTTTTTGGAAAAAATCCATTCTTAAAATTTCGCAAGCGCCGATAATATATTTTACCGCTTTAAAATCGCCAAAATCTTTTATTAAATTATTATTAACAATTTTAATTTGTTCGAGGCGATTATTTTCACTGAGCGGATATGAGTTTAAGAGCAATGGAGCGCCAATGGCAATTTCAGAATTTTGATTCATTATCGCAATTAATTTTTCCAAATCTTCCTCGAAAATAAAAGCGTCGGGATTTAGGATTAAAGCGTAAGGAGTCGTTGTGGCTCTAAGCCCAATATTATTAGCGCGACCATAACCATAATTCTTTTTATTTTTAATTAAAGTTACTAGCGGATATTTTTGGCTAACTATTTCTGTTGTTTTATCGCTACTATTATTATCAACAACTAAAACTTCATATTTACTAAAATTTATTTTATTCAAACAAGCATCGATGACTTGAACGCTGTTAAATGTAGTGATGATGAAGGTTAGTTTGCGTGCAGAATTCATGAAAATTTAAGAAATTTCGTGATTAGCAATTGATTCAAGATATTTACGATAATCCGAACCTTTTTTATATTTTTCGCAAAGTTTTAAAAATTTTTCTTGATCAATAAAATTTCTTTTTAACGCAATTTCTTCTAAGCAAGCGATTTTCAAACCTTGTCTTTTTTCGATAGTTTGAATAAATTTTGCCGAATCTAAAAGCGAGTCGGGCGTGCCGGCATCAAGCCAAGCGAAGCCTTGTCCAAGCTTGATAACGCCGAGTTTACCATTTTCTAAATAGGCTTTATTAACATCGGTAATTTCAAGCTCACCACGCGCGGATGGTTTTAAATTTTTAGCGATTTTAACGACATCATTATTGTAAATATAAAAACCCGTTACCGCCCAATTTGATTTAGGATGAAGAGGTTTTTCTTCAATCGAGATTGCCATTTTTTTGGTTGCATCGAGCTCGACAACACCATATCTTTCTGGGTCGGAGACTTGATAAGCAAAAATAAAAGCATCGGTTTTTTTGTTTTTTAAATCATCAAAATGCTCTTTAAAAGTTCTAGCTTCAAAGTCGGTGCCGTAAAAAATATTGTCGCCTAAAATTAAACAAACATCATCATTACCAACGAATTTTTCGCCAACGATAAAAGCCTCGGCAATCCCTTTGGGCTGGTGTTGGATGGCATATTCAATTTTAATGCCAAAATTGTCGCCATTGCCCAAAAATTTTTCAATATTGCCGGTATCTTCGGGAGTTGAAATAATTAAAATCTCTTTAATTCCAATATTCATGAGGTTTGCCAGTGGATAGCAAATCATCGGTTTGTCGTAAACTGGAAGCAATTGTTTAGAAATAATGTGAGTTAGAGGAGCCAAACGGGTGCCACTGCCACCAGCTAAAATAATACCTTTCATAATGAGGAAATTAATTTTGTTATTAATAATTTAAAACCATGTTAAATATTTTTTTAAATTTGTAAAGTGCCACAATTACTAATTGTTTTTTTGTCATTAAAATTTATGATGAAATTAATTATTAAAAATTATAACAAATTTTCATGCATAAAAAATTAGTTATCGCCATTGACGGTCCATCGGCTTCGGGCAAAGGAACTTTGGCAAAAAAAATCGCCCAACATTTTGATTTGGCATATTTAAATACCGGTGCGATCTATCGCGCTGTTGCCTTCAAAATGATTTCTCTCAAAATTTCTTTTGATGATTTTGAGCAAAATATTTCGAATCTAATTGCTGATATTTCCGAAGCTGATTTAGAAAAAGAAGAATTATTTGATGAAGTTGTGGGAGCTACGGCATCGATAATTGCCAAGAGTTTTAAACTGCGTGATGCCCTATTTAATTTTCAAAAAAATTTTGTTGAAGAAGGTAAAAAAAGTAAAAATGGTTGCGTTCTTGATGGTCGTGATACTACCACAATAATTTGCCCCGATGCTGATTTTAAATTTTTTGTCACCGCAGATGTTGAAATTCGTGCCAAACGCAGAAGTCAGCAGATCGGTGGCGATTTTGAAGAAATTTTACAACAACTTAAAAAACGCGATGACAATGATTTTAATCGTCAAATTGCGCCTTTAAAAATTGCCGATGGAGCCTTTATTATCAATAATGGCAACTTAACCATCGAGGAAGGTTTTCAACAAGCTTTACAAATTATAAATTCAAAAAAATAATCAAATTATATGAATAATTTACAAAAAATTTCACGATGTTTAATTTCGGTTTCTGATAAGACGGGAGTAGTTGAATTAGCTAAATTTTTAGTCGAAAATAATGTCGAAATAATTTCCACCGGTGGCACTTTTAAATTGTTACAACAAAATCAAATTAAATCCAAAGATATTTCCGAATTCACGGGCTTTCCAGAAATTATGGATGGTCGCGTTAAAACTCTTCACCCTAAGGTTCATGGCGGTTTACTCGGAGTTCTTAATAATCCAAAACATCTTGAGCAAGCCAAGGAAAATAACATCGAATCGATAGATTTATTGATCATCAATCTTTATCCATTCGTCGAAACGGTTGCCAAAACTAATGATGAAGAAGAAATCATTGAAAATATTGATATTGGCGGACCGGCGATGGTGCGCTCGGCGGGCAAAAATTTTGCTTTCAAAACAATCATTACTTCGGCAAAAAATTATCCAGATTTAATTGACGAAATGCAAAAAAATCATAACCAAACCAGTTTTGAATTTCGTAAAAAAATGGCGTCGCAAGCCTTCAAAAATATAGCCGAATATGATTTGGCAATTTCTAATTGGTTTAATCAAGATGATTTTGCCATCGTGGGAAAATTAAAACAAAAATTGCGTTACGGCGAAAATTCGCATCAACTTGCCGAAGTTTATAATTTTGCCAATAATAATGGCGTGGTCAATGCTTTGCAAATTCAAGGTAAAGAGTTGAGTTATAATAATTTTAACGACGCCGATAGCGCTTTTAATTTGGTGTTAGAATTTAAAGAACCAACCTGCGCTATAATCAAGCATGCCAACCCTTGCGGAGTTGCATCATCGTCAAATATTTTAGACGCTTACAAAAAAGCTTTGGCTTCTGATGCCAAAAGTGCTTTCGGTGGAATCGTCGCTTTAAATTATGAAATTGATGAAAATTTAGCTCAAGAAATTGCTAAAATATTTTATGAAGTTATAATCGCTCCGAGCATTACTAATAAAGCGCGCGAGATATTATCAGCAAAGAAAAATTTAAGAATTTTAATAGCAGATTTTGCCAAAAATAATCAACGCCAAATCAAAACAATTGCGGGCGGATTTTTGGTGCAAGATTTCGATAATTACGAAATTAAAAATGATGATTTGAAATTGGTTACCGAAAAATCGCTCACTAATCACGAAATCGATCAATTAATTTTTGCCATGAAGGTTTGTAAACATGTTAAATCCAACGCCATTGTTGTGGTCAAAAATATGCAGAGTTTTGGCTTGGGAGTAG
>JBIIFQ010000039.1:0-8123 GCA_044237235.1 Rickettsiales bacterium | reverse complement strand
GAGCTCTTAAGAAATGATTTAGAGCACGATGGCTTTTCAAGTTTATAAAAATTTAAAATTGATAAATTTTTTTAAACATAATCGGTAAATAAAACCTATCTTGGTTCCGTAATAAAGCCGACATTTTTCAAACCGAGTTTTTGCGCCAATGATAAAATGTGACTAACATTGCCAAATTGGGTATCGGTGTCGGCTCGAATATTGATTTGTGAGTCGATATCGTCGCGAGCAATTTCGGTTAAATGCCCTTCTAAATCCTTGATAGAAAAGCCTCGCTCCTCTAAAAAATATTCGCCATTTTTGGTGATAGAAATAGTAATTGGATTTTTTTCTTGAGTGGAAATTCCGGAATCTTTGGGTAAATTAAGTTGAATTGAAGAAGTTAAAATCGGTGCGGTTATTAAGAAAATTACCAACAAAACTAACATCACATCAACAAGGGGCGTCATGTTGATTTCGCTAAGCGGAGCTTGTAAATCTTCTTTGTCAAAACCGGTTTGCATTTTATAAATTTTGATTGGATAAATAAACGGTGATTTGTTCCGCCAAATGTCTTAAATTTTGAATCAAAAGTCGATTAAGACGCACAAAACTATTATAAGCTAAAACCGCAGGAATGGCAGTGGCAAGACCAATTGCGGTGGCGATTAAAGCTTCGGCGATTGGACCCGCCACAACATTCAAACCAACACTGCCTTGAATTGAAATTTTGCTCAAAGCGTGATAAATTCCCCATACCGTTCCGAAGAGCCCAACAAAAGGTGCGATCGAGCCAATTGATGCCAAAATTGTTAAACCGCGATCAAGCCAAAAACGAATTTCATCAAGGGTTTGCGTAAGATGCATGGTTAAAATTTCTTTTTTTGCTTCATGCGATTTATAATTTTCTAAAGTTGATTTTAGGGCACTAACTCTTTTTAATATTAAAGTTGTAGAGCCTTTGGATTGTCGATTCGAAGCGATGTTATCAATATTTAAAAACCATTCTTTTTGATTAAGAATTTCTCGGCAAAAATTTTTATAAAAACCATATTCTTTTTTTAATTTTAAGGCTTTATAAAAAATGACATACCAACTTAAAATTGACATGATAATGAGAAGAAGAAAAACCGAATTGACGATTGCGTCGCCTTGTTGCCAAATGCTTGAAAGATTCATTTTAAATTATTTTGAATTCAATTGGAACGATAACTTTGGCTTGCACAAATTTGCCAAATTTTTTGGCGGGAATGAATTGCCAATTTTTAACCGCTTCGAGCGCTGATTCATCGAGAAGGCTTGAGCCACTAGAAGAAATAAGTTTAACATTTAAAGCGCTACCATCTTCTTTGACCACAACTTCGAGCAAAATTTTACCTTCAATGCCACGATCGCGTGCGACTTTTGGATAAAGCGGGGCGGGGTTGTTTAAATATTGTGCATCAAAAATTGGTTCGCTTTGAACATTATTTTTTTCGACAAAATTGTTTGATTTTGCATTTGTTGAATTGTTATTAAGAGAATTTTGTTGGATATTATTAACGAATTTTTTCTTAGAAATTTCTGAATTAAAAAGACTAACTTTTATGATTTTTTGTTGAGTAAATTGCGGTTTAAAATTTACAAAAATTGCCACTAAAATTAGTGCATGAAAAACAATTGCGAATATTGCTGGCTTTGCTTCGAAAGTATTTTTATGAGAAATTATATTTAGCACAAATTTGATTAATTATTTAATGATTGTGAAAGTTATTATCACTAAATTTATTTTTAAGTCAAATATTTTTTTAAAGCCGATTTTTTCGGTAATTTTTTCATGATTTTTTCAATTAAAAAAAATGGCAAAGCTAATAAAATACGAATTATAACATAAAAAATAATTGGAAAAATAATGCGTCCATGATTTTTTTCGATTCCGACAATTATTTTTTGCGAAGCCTTTTTTGCGTCCATTAAAAATGGCATATAAAAATTATTAATCGCCGTCATCGGAGTTTTAATATATCCGGGGCAAACAACGTTAATTTTTATCCCAAATTGTGCTAAATTTACGCGCAAAGATTCGCCATAAATTCTAACGGCGGATTTGCTGGCGCTGTAAGCCGGAGAGCTTGGTAAAGAAACGAATCCAGCTAATGAAGAAATGATGGCAATCTGTCCGCTTTTTCTCAAAACCATTTTTTCGAGAACGGGTTGAACAATGTTTAAAACGCCATAAAGATTGGTGTCAAAAATTTCTTTAATTTGGTCAAAACTTTCGGTACCTTGGGCGGTGCCACCTGAAATTCCAGCGTTGGCAATCACTAAATCGAGGGCAAAATTTTCTTCAATTTCGGCAATATATTTTTGCGATGCAATTTCGTCTTTGACATCCAAAATTTTTAAGTAAATATTGGCATTTGAATTTTGACAAAGATTTTTAGTTTCTTGTAAATTTTCAAAATTACGGGCACATAAAAATAAATTTTGAGTTTTTTTTGAGAGTTCGATAGCGAGTGCGCGACCTAGACCAGAGCTAGCTCCCGTAATTAAAACATTTTTAAATTTTGACATAATGAAGAAAAATTTTCAATTTATTTCCTTTGAAGGAATTGAGGGTTGCGGAAAGTCAACCCAAGCCAAAAGACTTTATGAATATTTTTTATCAAAGCAAATGGATTGTTTGCTTACTCGTGAACCCGGTGGATCATTGGCGGGTGAGAAAATTCGTGAAATTTTGCTCGATGAAAATATTGAAAAACTTTCCGCCAAAAGTGAATTATTATTAAATTTTTCAGCGCGAATCGAGCATGTTGAAAAAGTTATTAAACCGGCTTTGCAAAATGGAAAAATTGTAATTTGTGATCGCTTTGTCGATTCAACTTATGCCTATCAAGGAAGCGCTATGGGCTTGGATTTAAAGCAAATTGAGCAAGTTCAAAAAATTGCGATTGGAGATTTTTTGCCCGACGTAACTTTCTTGATTGACGTGGCGGTTGACGAGGCTTTCGCTAGAATTTCTGCGCGCGGAAATAATAATCGTTATGAAAAGCTCGGCAAAGAATTTCATCAAAAAGTTTATGATGGATTTTTTGAGTTGGCGAAAAAAAATTCACGAATTAATATAATCGATGGAAGGCAAAATCAACAACAAGTTTTTCAAAAAATTTTAAATATTATTAATCAAAATTAATTTCTTTTATGAATAAAAAAAATAAAATTGCATTAATTGGTGCAGGCAATATTGGCGGGACTCTAGCCCATTTGGCAAGTTTAAAAAATTTAGGCGATGTTGTGTTGGTCGATGTCAATGATGGCGTTGCAAAAGGCAAAGCGCTTGATATATCGCAATCTTCGGCGGTCGAAGGTTTTAGTGCCGAAATTTCGGCGGGAAATGATTTTTCTTTAATCGAAAATTCTGATGTTGTGATTGTTACGGCGGGAATCGCCCGTAAACCCGGAATGAGTCGCGATGATTTGCTCGCAACCAACACTTCAATTATCAAATCGGTTGGCGAAAATATCAAAAAATTTGCACCAAATGCTTTTGTAATTGTGATAACAAATCCGCTTGATGCCATGGTTTATGTTATGCAAAAAGTTTCAGGTTTGCCGAAAAATAAAGTGGTTGGAATGGCTGGCGTTCTTGATTCCTCAAGAATGTCATATTTTTTATCGCAAGAATTTAATGTCTCAATTGACAATGTTCATTCTTGTGTTTTGGGTGGTCACGGCGATACGATGGTGCCTTTAATACGTTATTCAACAATCGCTGGAATTCCAATTCCCGACATGCTTAAAATGGGTTTTTCTTCAACGCAAAAAATTGCCGAAATTGTGCAAAGAACTCGTGATGGCGGTGCCGAAATTGTAAAATTACTTGGAAGCGGATCAGCCTTTTATGCGCCAGCATCCTCGGCATTAGAAATGGCAGAAAGTTATTTATTCGATAAAAGAAAAATTTTGCCAATTGCCGCTAGCTTACAAGGCGAATATGGTTTGAAAGATTTATATATCGGAGTGCCAGCAATAATTGGTAAAAATGGCGTTGAAAAAATCATTGAATTGCAATTAAATGCCGAAGAAAAAACTATGTTTGATAATTCGGTTGAAGCGGTCAAGAAGCTCGTCGCCGAAATAAAATTATAAAATATTTTTAATAATTATTGCAACCAGAAATGCCCGACATAAAAATACAATTTGGCAGACTTAAATTTGTTTTTTTTCTGATAGTTTTCATTTTTTTGATGATAATTTATCGAATGTTTTTTGTGATTCTTACGCAAGATAGAGCGAGTATAAAAAATATTTACGAGTCGAGAAAAAACGTGAGAAGAGCTGATATATATGATCGAAATGGCGTTCTGGTTGCAACTGATTTAAAAACTAAATCACTTTATGTAAGCTCAGTTTTAATTCGTGATGCCAAATATGTTGCCAGCTCTTTGGCAAAAAGTTTTCCTGATTTAGATTATGAAGAAGTTTTAAAAAAAATCACTGATGGAAAAAATAGTAAACATTGGATTTTGATTCGCAGAAATCTTACTCCTTCACAAGTCGAGACCGTTGAAAATTTACAAATTGCCGGACTAATTTTTGAAGATGATTTAATCCGAGTTTATCCACAAAAATCAATCGCCAGCCATTATGTTGGTTTCGTCGACCTTGATAGAAAAGGCTTGTCGGGCATTGAAATGCAATATGATAGAAGATTGATGACTAGTCAAAATCTTTATTTGGCGATGGATGTTCGTATTCAAGATATTTTATTTGATGAATTAATTAAAGCGAAAGAAGAGTTCCGCGCCAAGGCGGCGTCAGGGATTGTTATGAATGTAAATAATGGTGAAATTTTGGCGATGGCATCGATTCCATCTTTCGATGCAAATCTTCAAAGCGAAGCTTTGCCAGAACAAAGATTTAACATGGTGACGGGCGGATCTTATGAGCTTGGATCGGTTATGAAAATTTTCACTAACGCCGCCGCTTTTGAGCATAATTTAATCAATATGGAAGATGTTTATACGGTAAATGAACCAATAAAATATGGTAGATTTTCAATTAAAGATCATGATAAATATGGCGACCAAATGACGGTAAAAGAAATTTTTTCTAAGAGCTCAAACATTGGTACAGTAAAGATCGCCGAGAAATTAGGAATTTATAATCAAAAAGAATTTTTATCAAAATTTGGTTTTTTAAAAAAAGTTGAAGCTGAATTCCCGGGGCTTGGCAGAACAATTTTCCCAAAAAATTGGCGCGAAATAAATTTATTCACTATTTCTTACGGACATGGTATTGCTTCAACCCCGCTTCATTTGGCGATGGCAACTTCAGCGATTACCAATGGCGGTTATTTATATAAACCATCTTTTTTAAAACTCGAAAAAGATCCTGAGCAACCAAAAAAATTAATTAAAGATGAGACGGTAAATAAAATGCGTGAAATGATGCGCGCCGTTGTTGAAGAAGGCACGGGAAAATATGCTAATATTGATGGATATGAAGTTGGTGGCAAAACTGGAACGGCGGATCGTGCCGAATATGGTAGCTATAATGAAGGTCAAACCTTGGCTTCTTTTGTTGGAGTTTTTCCGATTTCTGAACCGAAATATTTAGTTTATGTGGTCTTTGATCGACCAAATTATACATTTAACACGGCGGGCATGGTTGCTGCTCCCGCGGCAGGAAGAGTAATAAAAAATATTGCCCCACTTTTATCGATAAAAGTTAAAAATTTTATAAAAAATTAATTGGAAATATCGAAACTCGCTTTGGCTAAAAATATTCCACAAGAAATCGCTAAATTTAATGATCTCTGATTATTTTTCATTTTAATTAAAACTTTATGATGGGCTTTAGAGTGAATAAAATCAGGCGCCCCGGCACTTTCCTTTCCAAATAAAATAAAATCATTATCTTGAAATTTAAATTCTTGAACATCCTGAAAACCCTTGGTTGAGGCTAATATAAGGCGATTATTTTTGTTCAAAATATTTTCTGCATAAAAACTTTCAAAAGATGAGTGACGAAAGATTTTAACTGAATCAATATAATCCATTGCCGATCTTTTTATTCTTTGCAAATCAAAAGGAAAGCCAAGTGGTTCTATCACGTGAAACTCTGCATTGAAGCATGCGCAACACCGAATTATAGTGCCAACATTGCCAGCTATTTCTGGTTGAAATAAAACAATTTTTAACATTTTGTAAAATTGATGTTTATTTTTAAAATTAGTTTTTTTATATTTTTGTTTACAATTTTAAATTTACAACTTATTAAAGTTTGTTTGATATTATTTTTTCAATAGTTTAGTCTATTTTTTTTGATATAAAATTTTTTATATTGTTTATATCAATTTTTTTTTGCAAATTAATTTTATATTTTTATTTTGATGTCTGAGAAAGTCAAAATCGTTTTCATAGAAAAAGGGGAAACAAAAGAATTTGAGGTTCCGGTTGGAATTTCTGTTTTAGAAGTTGCTCATAGCAACAATATTAATCTTGAAGGAGCTTGCGAAGGCTCTTTGGCTTGTTCAACTTGCCACGTCGTGGTTGATAAAAAATTTTATGATAGATTAAGCCCGCCTTCTGAAGACGAAGAGGATATGCTTGATTTAGCTTTTGGCTTAACTCCAACTTCAAGGTTGGGATGTCAAATAATAATGACCAAAGAGTTAGATGGGCTTACTTTAATAGTGCCTGACGAAACTCGCAATATTTCAATAAACAATTAAAATAAACTCAAAAATTATGAAAAAAGGTTTAATAATTAAATTAGCAATTGTTTTGGTAGTTTTAGTGCTTTCATATTGCGTATTTTGGTTTTACAAAGCTGGTCAATCAGAAAAGCAAATCAACAAATTTATTGCGGATAATTCTGCAAACATTTCGGCTGGAGAGATATCCGTAACAGGCTTCCCCGTTGGTCAAAAAATTATTGTATCCGATCTAAAAATTACAGTTCCAGTAAATTTGGTTGCCAAAAGACAAATAATCATTAAACAACTTGAAGCAACTTCTGGAATATTTTCTAACGATTTTGTGGTCAATTTGGTTGATGCCGTAAAAATTCAAGATCTTGAAAATTCAGGAGATGTTTTTGATGTTGAATTTGCGGGCAAATCTGAGATAATGCTTTCTTTACTTGGTGGATCAATTGCAAAATTTCAATATAGCGATTCAGGATTTAAAATTCTTGACGCTGAAAAAAATGTTGTAAATTCTTCTTCGGGCCTTTCTATTTTGTCAGAAAATTCAGTTGATGAGGCTGATAAACGTATTAACAAAATTAACATTTCTTTCAAAGAATTAGAAGGTTATGCCGTTATTGACTTTTACAAAAATGTTTTAGAGAAAAAAGTTATCGAAGGAATTAAAACTGAAGAAATCAAAGTTAATGTTGCGCCAGTTGTTGATCAAGCTAATATTCAGCAATTTACCACGCCACTTTCTCAAGAGCAAGCTTTGGCGATGCAAAATAATATTCCAGGACAGCCACCAGTTATGGATCCTATGCAGGCAGTGCCTCCAGCACCTCCAGCCCCTCCAGCCCCTTCTGTAGCGCAAGTTCCTAATGGTCAAAATGTTGCGGTTCAAGCTATGGTTAATGAAGCGGTTAATAATGGTAATGGTCAAGCTCAACAAGTTCCTGTTGTTAATCCGGCTCAGCTTGATAATAATCAAGTTCCTCCAGCGCCAACTAACATTGATCCTAACGCCCCTATGGCTCCAGAGGTTCCGCTTAATGCAGTTGTAAAAAATAATATTACAATTGATATTATAATAACTCTTACTCCGTCAGTTAAGCAAGAGCAAGCTGAAACTCCACCAGCTGATCCTACTCAAATTCAAGAATTACCAGTTCAATATGTTCAAAATATCAAAATTAACAATGTTGAATTAACCAATGATTTGTTCAAAATTAATATTACGGGTGACGTTACTAACTCATCTGATGATAATTACCCATCGGGTGGAATTACTGTAAAAGTTGAAAAAATTTCTAATCTTGTTAATCAACTTAAAGGTGAATTCAAAAAACTTTCTGAAGCAAAAAAACCTTCGGTTCCTTCAAATGGGGCTGATTTAATTAATGATCAATCGCAACAACAAAATCAAGTTCAAAATTATGATATATTCTTAAATAATATATCTGAAAAATTG
>JBIIFQ010000038.1:0-8148 GCA_044237235.1 Rickettsiales bacterium | reverse complement strand
ATGGGTTAATTACTTTGCCAAAATAAGAATTGGCGTTGGCGGAGCCCATGGCAAATTCATCCATGTTGGTTTTGCCAAGGCAAATAGCGCCTGCGTCAAAAAGTTTTTGAGTGACGGTTGATTCATAAGTTGGCACAAAATTTTCCAACATTTTTGAAGCACAAGTGGTGCGAATATTTTTGGTGCAATATAAGTCTTTAATTCCAAGGGGAATGCCTTCTAAATCGCGAATTTCGCCTTTAGCGATGTTTTTATCGGCTTCTTTGGCTTGATTTAAAGCGATATCAAAAGTCTCGGTAATAAAACAATTTAAATGACGATTTTTTTCAATATTTTGAATATATGAATTGGTAATTTCGCTGGCACTAAATTTTTTATTTCTTAATCCAACAAGAGTGTCTTTAATGCTTAGTTTTGTAAGTTCGGTCATGGTTTATGATTTTTTTAAATTGTATTTTATAATGCAATATAAAGCACGAAATCCATCTTTCCAAGTAATTTTTTTACCTTCTTCGTAGGTTCTGCCATTATAGCTAATTCCAACTTCGTAAATTCGACATTTTGTTTTGGCAATTTTGGCGGTAATTTCGGGTTCAAAACCAAAACGATTTTCTTCGATGTTAATTTTTTTAACGATATCGCTTCTGAAGGCTTTGTAACAAGTTTCCATGTCACTAAGATTGAGATTGGTAAAAATATTTGACAATGTTGTTAAGATAAAATTGGCAACGCGATGCCAAAAATACAGAACGCGTCGACTTTCGCCACTTATAAAACGTGAGCCATAAACCACATCGGCTTTATTTTCGAGAATTGGGGTGATAATTTTTAGATATTCTTTGGGGTCATATTCCAAATCCGCATCTTGAATTATTATGATATCTCCACTAGCTTCGGCAATTCCAGCTCTAAGAGCAGAGCCTTTTCCTTGATTATAAGCTTGATAAATAATTTTATTAACCAAGGGTGCGATTTCATTTTGTAAAATTTCACGAGTACCATCGTTAGAAAAATCATCAACAATAATAATTTCTTGATTTTTATATGAAGAATTTTTTACCGCAAAAATAATTTCCTTAATGGTATTTTTTTCGTTGAAACATGGAATTACAACAGATAATATCATATTAAAAATAGCAAAAATTACTTAATAATTAAAATATTCAATGAGTCTAAATAAGATAATTAAATTTCCAACAATTGATTCAAAAAAAAATCTATTTTTTTTGGCTATCTTTTATTATGCAATATTTTTTCTACCAATGATTTTATATGGATATTTTTATTGTGACGATAAAGTTTTAGCATATGCAATTCCAGCTGAAACACAAAATTATCATAACAATTTTTTTCAATATTCTTTTGATAGCTTTAGGGGATTTTTAGCTTCGGGAAGATTCTACGGCTTATATGCAACCCATTATCTAATATTTTATTTTTTTCATGATCGAATGAGTTATTTTGTAGTAAAGTTTTTATTTAACCTAATTGCGGTGGCAAGTTTTGCTTGGTTATTAAAACTCATCACTAAAGATAACGCAAATGGCAGAGCCTTTATTTTTACGATGCCAATTTTATTTTTAATATCGATAGGAGTTGATCCCTTAACCTCACAAGGTCTTGCAACTCAATATTCAGCAATTTCTATTGCGCTGGCGTCAGGTTTTTATATTTTATGGCAAGAAAACAAAAATAAAAAATATTTTTATCTATCTTTGATATTTTTTATTTGGTCTTTTTTTCATTATGAAATTGGGATGTGTGTTGTGCCGATTTTTATTATTCTTGCTGTTAGATATAGATTAAAAAATCAAGATAATAAAGGCTTGGCGACCAGTTTTAAAGAATATTTTTTATTATCAATTAAAGTTTGTTTTAAAGAATTAAAATTTTTTAATATTCCATTTTTAATTTGGGTTTTAATTAATATTTATCTACAAAATTCAGTTGGCGATAAATTATATAATGGAATAACATTTAATTTTAATTTACAAAATTTTATTTTGGCGTGGATATTCCAAATAACCCAATCTCTTCCATTTGGAATATTAAATTTTAATGGAGATTTATATTGGTATTGGCCAGAGTTAAGTGATATCCTTTGTGCAGTTTTTTTGTTTGTTTTATCATATTTTATATTTTTAAAATTAATTCCAAAAATTAACTTAAAAAATAATTATCGAGATATTATTTTGATAGGATTGGTTTTGGTTTTGGTGCCATCTGGAATAATGAGTCTTTCATATAAATATCAAACATGGGCATTGAGCAAAAATTATCCATCAGCCTTTATTCAAATATTTTTACAGTTTCTTGGAATGGGATTTTTGTTGGTGGC
The DNA here is from genome assembly GCA_044237235.1 of Rickettsiales bacterium. Taxonomy (GTDB): domain Bacteria; phylum Pseudomonadota; class Alphaproteobacteria; order Rickettsiales; family UBA1997; genus CAILUF01. The sequence goes on along the minus strand of JBIIFQ010000038.1, from coordinate 5,810 downwards.
TTTTGTGAGTTATACCCTAGAAAATTCTAGGCTTTATGCGAGTAAAAATAGACAAAAATTTATTGTTCATTTTTTTGTAATCACATTTTCGTCTTCAATCGCCTTAATTAATATTTTTAATTACAATATTATTCATAAAAAAAATATTATTGAAGCTGGAACTCAAATTAAAATATTTGTTAAAGCTATTAAAAATAATGTTTTACAAGATTTTCCAACTGAAGAAAAAATTAATGAAAAATTTTACAATATTTCAAAATATTGGATTGAATTTTATTATCTTTTTGAAAATAATCTTGATAAAAAAACTCCAGAAATTATGGAAAAATATAAAGGTTTAAATTTTGTTTATATGATTGACGGATGGTTCACTTCTCATTTTTTATCTCTTTATAATAAAACAAATGCGTTGCCAGTATTAAATTTTTATAATGAAAAAAATTCAGAATTGTTTAAAAAAAATATAAAGCTTGAGAATTTTTATTATACCGATAGTTGGGATTGCAATCTTAGTATTAAAGATAAATTTAATAAGAAAAATCTTTTAGGATTTATAATCGCTGGAAAGCTTGATATGATTGGTTATGCTTGTGATAAAGATCAATCTAAATCAGATCAAAATTGCTATAGAATTATGCATGTTTTGGCACCAAAAATATTTATCGATAAAGAATATTTATTTAATCTTAAAGTGATTATCGAAACATTAAACAAGGCATTTGGAGAAAATATTTTTAAAGATTCCTTCGAGCAAATTGCAGAAAATCTTGAAAATAGCAAGGATGGAATTTTAATCAAACTCGATAACAGAATTTATAAAATCAAAAGATCTTATTAAATATTTTATCGAGCCTTTTCAATTAAATCGAGAAGTTGTTTTTTATTCAAAAATTCGCTTGCCAAAAGACCATTTTTAGCATTCGGACCGTAAACTGCATTGAATGGAATGGCGTAACGATTATGCTTTGCTAAAAATTTCATGGCATCGGAATCGGGTTGAGTAATATCGGCTCGCAAGCCAATAACTTCGCCACTTTTAAGTTTTTTGACGATTTCCTTATCGTTTAATACTAAAAATTTATTAAACTTGCAAGTTAAGCACCAATCGGCAGTCACATCAACAATTATAATTTTATTTTGAGAAACTAAATTTTGTAAAATCGATTCATCAAAAACCTGCCAATAACTATTTTGTTCGGATTTAACTTTTGCCTCTCTTTCATGGAAATCAAAGGGTAAAGTGAAGGATAAAATTATTAAAATCGTTACAAAAATTACTTTAACCATTTTGGTTTTAATTCTTAGAGAGCAAAAAATTAACACTGAAAAAATCACTACCAATAATGCTGGAAGGAGACCGATGGTGTTGCTTAGAACGAAGCTTAACCATACCGCGGTGGCGAATAAAAATCCCGCCATTAAATGCTTAATTTTTATCATCCACTTTCCAGGTTTTGGTAATAAATTTATTAATTTTGGCGATGCAATTAATATGATATAGGGCGTGGAAAATCCGACTCCAATAAAAATAAAAATTAGTAAAATTGTTAAGAAATCTTGGGTAAGGGCGAAAGAAATTGCGCTTCCCAAAAATGGTGCTGAACATGGGGTGGCAAGTAAAACAGCAAGAACTCCCGATAAAAAATTTGGCATAAAAATACTTTTTTCAGCTTCTTTTTCGGAGATTTTTTTATTAAGAATTGTTGCTAAAAATTGACTAAAAGTTATTTCAAAAATTCCCAAAAGTTCGGCAATAAAAAATGCTAAAATTGTTATTAGAAAAATTAAAAAAAATGGATTTTGGAATTGAAAACCCCAGCCCAAAGAACTTCCTGCCGATTGAATTACGTAAGAGAAAAGTGCTAAAACTATGAAGCAACTTAAAATTCCAATTATAGTTGAAAAAAAACTAAAACGAATTTTAGAAATTGGCGCTCCCGAATGTTTAAGAACTGAAATTAATTTGATAGAAATAACGGGCAAAACACAAGGCATAATGTTTAAAATTAAGCCTCCAAAGATTGCCAATAAAATCATTAAATAAATTTTGTTAGGATCTTTTTTAATTTTTAAATTATCTCCAAAAGACATGTCAATATCGGAAAAACTTTCGGAAGAATTAAAGTTTTTTTCAACTAAATTTTGTCCATAAAATTTTTCAATTTTATTAATCGCATTCATATCAATTTTATTATCAATATCAACGCTAAAATCTTGATTGACGGGGACGCAAACATCTTTACACAAAGCGAAAGAAAGTTTTAAATTTAATTTTGTAGTTTGATTTTGATCGAGAGTTTCTACGAAAATTGGAAATATTACTAAGTTTTTGTAATATTTATATTTAATCTCTTCATTGCCAATTTTTTCAAAGCCATCAATGGCTTGCGGATAAAAAATATTATGACTTTTATAATTTTGCGAATTGTCAAAATTAAATTCAGGGGGCATGCCCATCCCACTATCGTCATTGCCATAAATTTTCCAACCTTCTTGCAGTTGAAATTCAACGCCGGCAACTAATTTTTTGACACCATTTTGCTCATAAGAGCTGGCGATTAATGAAGTTTTTGCTCCACTTAACTGATGATTTTGGGAAATGGAGTTGGCGCCGAAGCTATTTTGTAGAGCTAACGACACAAATAATAAAGTTTTTAGAAAAATTTGCATTTTGGTTGTTGAAAATCTTTGTTTATTAAAGTAATTTATTTTTAATAGAATAATTTATAATTTAAAATATAAAAATGAATCAGAAAATAAATTTTAAAAATAGTGATGTTTTGTTCGTTAATAGCAAGAAAGTTTCTTGTGATGGCGGAGTGGAAAGTTCAAAACATCCTTTGGTCTATCTTAATATGGGCGTTAATGATTTTGTAGTTTGCCCTTATTGTAGCAAATATTTTTCTTTAAATGATTCGAAAAATTCATCAAATTTATCAAATAAAAATAAAAAAAATTAACATGAAAAATACTGCGATAATTGGTTTACAATGGGGCGACGAAGGTAAGGGCAAGATAGTTGATTTTTTATCAGATAATTTCGATGCGGTGGTTCGTTTTCAAGGTGGTCATAATGCTGGACATACCATTAAAGTTGGCGACCAAACTTTTAAATTAAGTTTACTTCCTTCGGGCATAATTCGTGGTAAATTTTCAGTGATTGGTAGTGGAGTTGTGGTTGATCCCGTTGCCTTATTTTCGGAGATTGAAAAAATCGAAAATGCCGGAATAAAAATCACACCAAAAAACTTAGCAATCGCTGATAATTGTTGTTTGATTTTATCGGTTCATCGTGAACTTGATCAGCTTTTGGAATTACAAAAAGGCGATAATAAAATTGGTACTACGGGACGTGGAATCGGTCCTGCTTATGAAGATAAAGTTGGACGTCGAGCGCTCAGAATATGTGATTTGCGCGACCAAGAAGTTTTAAAAAATCGTATAGAAAATTTATTATTTTATCACAATCTTTTGCGTCAAAGTTTGGGTGCTAAAAAAGTTGAATTAAATGATATTTTGCAAGAATTAAAACCGATTCAAAATAAAATTTTAGATTTCGCCAAATCTTCATATGAAATCGCCAAAGAGTTAAAAAATATGCAAGCGGTCATGTTTGAAGGTGCTCAAGGGGCGTTGCTCGATGTAACTTTTGGCACTTATCCTTTTGTTACCTCAAGCAATACAATTGCTGGGCAAATTGCGCTAGGATCTTGCTTAGGAATCGCTGAAATTCACAAAACCATCGGCATTTTGAAGGCTTATACCACAAGGGTTGGTTCGGGTCCATTCCCGACCGAATTAAATGATGAAATTGGTGAATTTATCAGAATTGAAGGTAATGAAGTTGGAACTGTAACAGGTCGCAACCGAAGATGCGGTTGGTTCGACGCCGTTTTGGTCAAGCAGGTTATTAATTTATCATCAATAAAAGAAGTTGCTTTAACAAAAATTGATGTGCTAGATAAGCTTGATAAAATTAAAATTTGCGTTGGTTATAAAATTGATGGAATTGAGTTTGATTATTTACCGCAATCGATAGAATTGTGGAATAAAATTGAGCCGATTTACATTGAAATGCAAGGTTGGAAGCAATCAACGGTTGGAATTCAATCTCGCGATAAAATGCCAAAGCTAGCACTCGATTATATTGCGAAAATAGAATCTTTGTGTGCAGTTAGGGTGGCGATTATATCAACCGGTCCTAAGCGTGACGAAACAATTATTGTAAACTAAAAACATGGAAGATTTAAAGAAAAAAGTAATTTTACAAATTATCCCATCTCTAGAAAGTGGTGGTGTCGAGCGAGGAACGATTGATATTGCTAAATCTTTAAAAAGTCAAAATTTTCTTCCGATCGTTATTTCAAGTGGTGGAGTTTTAACTTATGATTTAAAAGAAGCAAAAATAACTCACCTTGAACTTGATGTTAAAACAAAAAATCCATTTACAATTTTCTTAAATATCAAAAAAATTGCGGAAATTATTGATGAATATAAGGTTGATTTAGTGCATGTTAGATCAAGAGCGCCAATGTGGAGCGCATATTATGCTTGTAAAAAAACCAAAACAAAATTAGTTTCAACAATTCACGGAACTTATTCGTTAGATTTTTTGTTTTTAAAGAATTTTTCTTTGAAAAAAATCTACAATTCGATAATGTTTAAGTCCGATTCCATCATCGTTGTTTCAAACTATATCAAGAATTATTTATTAAGAAATTATCAAGGAAATTTTGCCGATCAAATCCAAACAATTCAACGTGGGGTGGATTTGCACTATTTTAATCGTGATAAAGTTTCAAAAAATCGCATCATCGATTTAATAAAAAAATGGAATTTGCCCGAAGATAAAAAAATGATTTTAATGCCTGCTAGATTTACTTCGTGGAAAGGTCATGAATTCTTGATTGAAGCTTTGGCAAAGGTAAAAAATGATTTTTTTTGTGTTATGGTTGGATCGGATCATGGTCATAAAAAATATCGCAAAAAAATTGAACAAAAAATTATTAAAGAAAATTTAGCGGGAAAAATTAGAATAGTTGGTGCTTGTCGCGACATGCCGGCAACTTATCAACTCGCTCATTTTGTGGTGGCTCCAAGCGTTCGCCCCGAAGCTTTCGGCAGAGTTGCAATTGAAGCTCAAGCTTCAGCAAAAATTATTGTTGCCACCAAAATTGGTGGTGCACTTGAAACAATTATCGATGAAGAAACTGGATTTTTAGTTGAGCCATTTGATTTAGAATCTTTAGCTAAATCAATCGATAGAATACTAGAAATGTCCAAAGAAGAAACTGAAAAATTTGGCGTTGCGGGTCGCAAAAATGTCGAAGAAAATTTTTCCAATGATTTAATGTGTCAAAAAACCATCGAAATTTATAAAAAATTGCTTTAATTAAGTTTGTAAACCCCCGAGGTAATAAAATTTTTTGTTAAAATTTAGCAATGCAATTAATTTTTTTGTAAATCAGCGTGATTTATTAATAATTTCCAAAACTTCTTCGTGAAGTTTAGGGGTAGCCGAGGCAACTAATCTAGTGTTCGATTCGAGTTTTAATTCATTGCCTTCCCAATCTGTAATAACACCGCCGGCATTTTTAATAATTGGAATATGCGAGGCAAAATCATAAACTTTTAATCCGGGTTCGATGATTAAATCGACAAAGCCCGAAGCCAAGCATCCGTAGGCATAACAATCGCCTCCATAAACTACGCCACCAATTTTTTGATATTTTGTTAAAGCGCAAATTTTTTCAAAAACTTCTTTGTTAAAATCTTTGAAGAAAAAAGGTGAGCTTGAACTTAAAACCGCT
>JBIIFQ010000037.1:0-8167 GCA_044237235.1 Rickettsiales bacterium | reverse complement strand
TGAAATGATGCAAACGGCGGCGAGTCGCTATGATCTTGATCGTTATGGCATGATATTTCGTCCGTCGCCAAGGCAGTCCGATGTTATGATTGTGGCGGGAACTTTAACCAACAAAATGGCGCCAGCACTTCGAAAAGTTTATGACCAAATGGCGGAACCGCGTTATGTCGTTTCCATGGGAAGCTGTGCTAATGGCGGTGGCTACTATCATTATTCTTATTCGGTAGTTCGTGGTTGCGATCGCATCGTGCCCGTCGATGTTTATATTCCGGGATGCCCGCCGACCGCGGAGGCTTTGCTTTACGGCTTAATGGTTTTACAAAGAAAAATTAAAAGAACTAAAAATTTTAAACGATAATTTATGTTTCAAGATCTTTCCGCTCAAGGGCAATATATCAAATCAAATTTTGAAAATATCAAAATTATCGAGCCTATTGCCAATGATAATTTAATTATTTATGTCGACAAAAATTATTTAGAAAATCTTCTAACTTTTTTAAGAGACGATGCACAACTTTCTTTTAAAACCTTGATTGATGTATTTGGCGCTGACATGCTTGGAATAAGGTCTCCGAGGTTCGAAGTTATTTACAATTTATTGAGTTACAAGCTCAATAATCGCATTACAATTAAAGTTGCGATTGAGGACGGTGAAGAAGTGCCAACTGTGTCAAAAATTTTTAGCTCCGCCGGCTGGTTTGAACGCGAAGCCTTTGACATGTATGGAATTATATTTGCCAATCATCCAGATTTACGTAGGATTCTCACCGATTATGATTTTGAAGGTCATCCTTTGCGTAAAGATTTTCCATTAACGGGATATAAGGAAGTTCGTTATGATGAAAATCACAAAAAAGTAGTTTATGAAGACGTTCAATTGACTCAAGAATTTAGAAATTTTGATTTTGAGATGCCGTGGGAAGGTGTTAAAAAGGCGATTCAAAAAAATAATAATTAATTAAGAAAGTTAAATAATGATAATTATGATTTTAAATAAAAATTCAAACAATTATTATTGTAAAAAACTTATTTATTATAGAAATCTATGAAAATTTTTTTAAACAAAATCAAAATATCATTTATAAATTCAAGCAAAGGTTTGGAAAGATTTTCAGTTATTATTTGGGGCTGGGGAACGTTGTCTTATTTAGCTTCATATTTCATTTTTAATAATCTGATTATAGCAATTAATTCAAAATTTTTTGATTATTCATTGGCAACTCTCTTAATAATTTATTTTCTTTGGCATTTTTATGTTGCCATAAAATGTTATCCAAAAACTCCAAAATTAAGTAAGGAAGAAAAAGAAAAATTGAAAATACAAATGGGGGGAACTTCGAAAATTTTTCTTAGAAAATTATTTTTAAAAGAGCCGATTACCAAAATGAATTCAAGAAATATGCTTTGTGCCATTGATATAGTATTCATTTTACATTTTTATTCTTTCGTTCATTAATTTTATGAACTAAATTGATGAAATTTTTCTCATTCATATTTCTGTTTTCACTAGTCATTTGCTCTAGAGTATCAGCCACTAACTCAGTTAAAGAATCACATATTTATAATTGGAAAGTTCTTAGAATTGTTGATGGCGATTCTTTGGAAATTGCGAATGAATTTTTGCCCCAAGAATTAAAACTTTTTGTAAGAATAAAAGGGATAGATACTCCAGAAAAAGCCCCGCGCGCCAAATGTGAAAAGGAAAATATTTTAGCGCAAAAAGCTTCAAATTATACTAAAAATTCGATTGAAAAAGCCCAAAAAAATCACCAAAAAATTACTTTTTCTGAAATTAAATGGGATAAATATGGTGGCAGAATCGTTGCTAAAGTTATGATTGACGAAAATGATTTGGGACAAGAGCTTGTTAAGTTTGGACTGGCAAGAGTTTATAATGGAGAGAAGAAAAAAACTTGGTGTAATAACGTATCGAATTTTAAATGATAAGACTGAATTTTTCACAACGCTTCGTCGCTTTTCTCAATCAAAATTTCATTTTGATTTCGAAGACGACTCGAAAAAGGTACCAGGTTACTTTTTTTGCTTGCAAACGTTTCATCTTTTTCTTCGAAAAAGATTCACGACTGGGATTGCGTCGCCTTGGCTTCGTCGCTTTTCTCAATCAAAATTTCATTTTGATTTCGAAGACGACTTGCCCCCGGGACCGCGTCGCCTTCGCTCCTTGTCCCGTTTCTCGCTAAAAATAGCCGTTTAGGCTATTTTTTAAACGCGAGAAACCCTGATCCCGTTATTTGCTAAAAATAGCCGTTTAGGCTATTTTTTTAACGCAAATAACCTATTTTTTTTACGCGAGAAACCTAACGTGAATTTTGTACTAAAAATTCCGAGGCGAAATAGAGGGATCCGCATATTAAAATCAAGGATGGTTGCGAAGAAAATTCTTGTTGAATCTTTTCAAATCCATCGGCAAAATTTTCGATTATCATTGAATTAATTTGCAGATTTTGTGCAATTTCCAAAATATTTTGTGGTTTTCTGAATCTAGAATCGGAGGCGATTTTACAAATTAATAATTTATCAATTTTATTTCCAATAATTTTTAAAAATTCCTCACAATTTTTATCTTTAAGCATTTGAAAAATTACAATTTTTCGGTAATCGGAAAAATTTTCTAAAAATTCAGCAATTGTCGTAGCACCTTGTGGATTATGGCTTCCATCAAGATAAAGTTGAAAATTTTGCGGAAGTTTTTGTGAAAAAATTCCATCTTCAATTTTTTCTAAACGCGCTTTCCAACGAGTTTTTTCAATGCCATTTTTTATATTTTCATCACTGATTTTAAAATGATTTTGATGTTTGACGCAACTAATCGCTAATTTAGCATTTTCAATTTGATGAGAACCGTTTAATGGAATTTTTATGTCACCAAGATTAAAATTTAAATTTTCAAAAAAAACTTTTGAATTAACAAATTTGGCATTAAGTTTTGAGGCTTTCGACATAATTAAATCAAGGATTTGTGGATTTTGATCAACGCAAATTATTGGGCAGTTTTCTTTAATAATCCCAGCTTTGGCTTCGGCAATTTTTTCAATAGTTGCTCCCAAAAATTCTTGATGATCGAGTGAGATTGTGGTTATAATTGAGCATAAAACTTGCGGTAAAACATTGGTGGCATCAAACTCTCCGCCCATTCCGGTTTCTAATAATAAAATGTCGGCTTCGATTTTGCTAAAGGCTAAAAATGCGCAAGCGGTCGTAGCTTCAAAAAATGTTATATCGATTTTAGGGTTTATTTCACAGGCTTCGCGACATTTATCTAAAACTTCATTTAAAAATTTATCATCAATTTTTTCGCCACAAATTTCAATTCTCTCATTAAATTCAACTAAATGTGGCGAGGTATAGCGATGAACTTTATAACCCGCATCTTGAAAAATATTTTTAAGAAAAGCTAAGGTTGAGCCCTTGCCGTTGGTTCCAGCAATATGAATAGTCGGTGGCATTTTTAAATGTGGATTATCAAGCCTTTTTAACAGCTCAAAAATTCGTTCTAGACCAAGATTTATGTGATGAAAATAATTTGGGTCGGGCCATTTTGGAAGTTTCACAAATTATTTTTTATTTTAGGTTTCTTTAAGAAAAATTGATAAACGCGATGAAAATTATAATTAAATTCAGCGCCAAAAATAAAGACCAAACTTATTAAATAAAAGAACATTAACGAAATTATTACTCCTGCAATTGAGCCGTAAACAAAATTCATTTGATCGAAATTTTCTAAATAAAGTGAAAAAAAATCTACCAAAGTTATCCACAAAATTACCGCTAAAATTGAACCTGGGATAGTCTGCCAAATCTTTTGTTTAGCGTTGGGAAGGGCATAATAAAGAACGGAAGTAGAAATAGTTAAGATCGAAAAAATAGCGACTTGACGAAGATAAAAAAAGTCGTAATCGATGGCGAGTTTTATTGAAAATTGTTTTTCAAGATATTTAAGAACGATTGGGACGATAACAAATATTAAAATGCCACTAATTATTACAAAAATTATGATAAAAAATTCAAAAATACTCACCAATCTACGCAAAATATATGGAGGCGGAAAGGCTACGCGATAAGCTCGATTAAGAATTGTACGACAACCTTCGACCGAAGATGATGCTGTCCAAATTACACCAATGATGGCGATGGTTAAATAGCCATCGCTGGGACCTGAAATTATTTCGTTAATTCGCGGAGTAAGTCCACGTGACATTTCGTTGGGTAAGGTTGAAATTAATTCATGTAAAAAATCAGTGCCAATTTTTGATTCGCCGAAAAGTCCAATGACGGCGATTAAAAAAATTAAAGAAGGAAAAAATGATAAAATACTTAAGAATGCCAAATAGCCAGCATGTTCAATGCCATCATGGTTTATGGTGTCAATAATCGATTTGCGAAATATTTTTATTGGTATTAAAAAATATTTATGGAAATAATAATTTATTGTGGAGCGAGATTTTTTGGGCATTAGTTTGAGATCGCGTTATATTTCTTTAATAAATTTGAATTTTTCTAAAATAAATTTTTCTTTTAAAAATAATTTATGTTCAAATTTGTTTTTGGTAAAAGATTCAAAAATTATTTTTTTGCATAAAAATTGACGACAAATATCTTTTAGCCAATCATTTAAGAGTTCCATAATTTCGATTTCATTATGTTGGTTGGAAATATAAAAATCAAGGATTTCACAAATCTTATAGCAAAAAAAATCATGTTCAATTTTGCAAACAATCGCGCCAATTATTTCTTGATTTTTTTCGTCAAAAATTATGGCAATATGATAATTTTTTTGGATTTTTTCAAAAATATCATCGATTAAATTGGTTGAATTAAAATCAAGTCGCTCTTGTGCGTTTTTACAATATTTTGCGATATCTATCTTAGATAATGATGTTTTTAATTGCATTTTGATGATTGGTAATTAATTTTTTGTGGAATACCAAATTAACTTAAAAATTTTCAAATTAATTTGGTATAATTCTATTTATAAAGTCAATTAATTCTATGGTCAAGGGGCTAAATAATATTAAATTTTTAGAAAAAAATTCAACTAAATATAAATATTTAATTCAAATTCAAGAGGCGATAAAGCTTGATTTTATCCACGCCTTAATTGACTCAGCTCAAATCGAAAAAAAAGTTAAATTAAAATTTTTAGAAGCTCAAAGAATTAAAATGAAAATCGATTCCAAAAAAAAAGATTTGGAAATTTTTAATTTTTATCAAAAATTAAAGGAAAATAAAAAATTATTTTTACAAATTTTAGAAATAGAATCAAAATTTCAAGAAATATTGAGAAGATCAAGAAAATCAGCATTAAATGACATAATTTCTTGTTATAAAAAAGAAGCCAATGATGAACAATTTTCTTTTAGTGAATTACTAAAAAATGCTTTTGAAAATAACGTAAAACCAGAAATTTTGCAGGATTTTTTAACTAAAAATTTTAAAGCAATTTTTAGTTTAACTGCCCATCCAACTAACCCGACTAGCCTTGAATTTACAACTCTTGGATATGAATTTGACGAAATTATTTCTGATAAAAAATCACTCAATTTTAAAAAACTTCAAGATAATTTAAAAAAAATTTTATTATGTTCGGTGACGAGTCAAAAAAAATCATGTTTAGATGAGATGATTGAAAGCGAATTAGCGATAAAAAATATTAAAATTGCTAATCAAGAATTGGATGAGAAATTAAAATCGGAAATAGAAAAATCACCATATAAAAACAAAATATTTTTGCCAGAAAAAATTTGTGAAACATCGCTATGGAGCCATGGTGGCGATGGCGATGGCAATCCAAACATAACTGCAGAAATTTTAAAAATTGGGATTGAAAGAATTAAAAAATTGAAGTTGGAATCTACAATTGATTTGAGACATGATGCTCAGGATATTGAAAATGCGGTGGCGGAAATTTTACAAAACTTTGAAATAAAATTTTTTTTAAAAAATGATGAAAAAAATAGAATTAAAATTCTTCATAAATTTTTAGAAAATGAAATTTTAATTAATAAAATTAATCATTTTTTAACAAAAAAAATTGACAATAATGAAATCGTTAAAAGGCTTCTTGTTGTTAAAGAAAATCCAATTTTTATTGATAAATTTATTATCTCCAATCATCAAAATGCCAGTCAAGTCTTGATGGTTTTGTTTTTGCTTAAAATTACCAAGAATTTTCAAATTAAAAATCATGTAATTGATATTGTAACTCTGTCGGAATCGGTTGAGGATTTAAAAAATATTTTTGCAATTCAACAGCAATTAATTGCCGATAAATTTTATCAAAAATATTTGCAAAGAGCAAAAAAAATTATTGCGATGATTGCCAAGAGCGATACTGCTAGAGTAGGGGGTATTGCTGTTGATTATTATCAAGATCGAGCGACAGGACAAATTTTAATGTTGAAAAAAATTGCTTTTGAAAAACATAATTTAGATCTGGACATTTATGTTTTTAACGGAGGCGGTTATGCTTTGCAAAGAGGTGGCGGGCGTTTTGATGAAATTATCACGCGTCAACTCAATTCGGCATTGGAAGTTGCTGAAGAAATGAAGATTGATAAAATTGATTTGAATCCAGCAATTACAACGATTCAGGGTCAACAACAACAAATTTTATTTGGGTCTTTAAGTATTGCTAAAAATACCATTGAAAATTTTGCTTTGCATAATTTGTGCGCCTCTTTGAAAGCTTCTGGATTAATTGCGGAGGATAAAATTTGTAACTCAAAATATTATAAAATCCGTCAAGAATTTAGTGATGAAGCCATAAATTCTTATCAAAAAAAATATTTTTCTAATCAATATTTAAACGAATTATTCTTTAATTCAAACCGCTTGGGAGTAATGCTGGGAAATCTTAGTTCGCGTCCATTAAAACGTGGATCAACTCAAAAAAATATTTCAACTCCACAAAAATATTGTGATTTACTTGAAGATATTACGACGTTTAATATTTTTACAACGAGAGCCATAACATTGGATCGCACCATTGCCCACACTGGCACTTTCGCTATCATGTTTTTAGGTTTATGCGAATCTTTTGATAAAATAATTAAAAAATATAATTCAAAAATTTTGTTAGATTTATATTTTTGCAACAAGCCTTTTCGTGATTTTATTCGCAATCAAATTATTGCCTTAAACATGGTTGATATTAATTATGCGTGGAAAATGTTGATTGGCATTACTCGTCCTAAGGCTGAAGAAATAATAAAATTATCCAAAATTTTTGCCGATGATAAAAAAATGCAAACTTTATCTTTAAAAAAACGTCAAAAAATTACCATGGCGTTTTTAGATTTTTATATTTTTGAAGTGGCGAGAAATATTGCTAAATCTATCTTCAATCAAGATTTAGAACTTAGTTTTGAGCGTTATGATCTAAATAAAATTTTAGAAATTTATAGTTCAAATTTGGCAAATGAAATGCAATATTGTAAAAATGAAAGTGTTTTTACCAAGCTTTGCGAGAGCGATTTTACTAGTTTTTTAAACAATAATCGTGAAATAATTTTAGACGATTTTGATTTAAAAATTATTCATAATTCTTATTGCGCTAATAATATTATTTTTAACGCACCGCTTACAATGGCAACAATTTTCACTTCATTTAAAAAAGATTCACATGAAGTTCATAATTTTCTTGAAAAAATTTCTGATAAAAGCTTGTATTTTTAAATAAATTCTAATATTTTTATTTGCCAAAAATAAAAACACTAAGAAATAAAATATGTCAAAAAATAAAATCAAAAAAGTTGTTTTAGCTTACTCTGGTGGTCTTGATACCTCAGTTATTTTAAAATGGTTGCAAGAAAATTATGGTTGTGAAGTCGTTACTTTCACCGCCGATTTAGGTCAGGGTGAAGAGCTTGAACCGGCGCGCAAAAAAGCCGAAATGCTCGGAGTAAAAGAAATTTTTATCGAAGATTTGCGTGAAGAATTTGTTGAAAATTATGTGTTCCCAATGTTTCGCGCCAACGCTTTATATGAAGGCGTTTATTTGCTCGGAACCTCAATTGCACGTCCATTAATCGCTAAAAGACAAATTGAAATTGCCAAAATGGTTGGAGCCGATGCCGTAGCTCATGGCGCTACTGGGAAGGGCAATGATCAAGTGCGTTTTGAACTTAGTTATTATGCCAACAAACCC
>JBIIFQ010000056.1:0-6706 GCA_044237235.1 Rickettsiales bacterium | reverse complement strand
AATCAACACCAAATTCACCATAATTTCTGAAATCTTCCGTTCCATCGGCGTTAATAATTTTAAATTTTAATCTACAATTTCTAACTTTTCCATCAGTCGAAGGAGCATCTGATGCAAAAAATTGTTTCGGAATTCCGAAACTTACATAACCAGAATTTTGGAATTTAATTTCGTGAAAAAGGTAAGATTTGATTTTTATACCACAATCCGGTGAGGTTTCGTTTTTTAATGAATATGTATTGCCCTTTAACAATTCATATTCAGCTCCAAAAACAATAACTTTTTCAGATATCACTCCCGCTAATGTAGTTTCAACTAGTTTAATTGTATTATCTGCACAAGATGAATTTAAACCAGCAGAAAATTTATAAATATGGTCAACTTGTGGAGCGTCAATAGGAATACTAGCTCTTGCTGTTAAATTTTGATTTATAACCGCTTCAGTTGGATCAACGTCAGTTCCCACTATATTATTATCTTCGTTAGATATTATAAATCCTGTTCCATCTTCAAATCTTGAATTTGCTTTTTTGTCATTTTTAATTTTAAAAAGATTAGTTAAATGAACATTATATTTATTTTTTTTATCAACAACAATCGGAGAGCCAGAAATTTGTGTTTGATCCGAAGGACTTAAAATACTATGATAATCACCACATTGCGACTCAGTCCCGCTTGTACATTCTCCTCCACAATCAAGATTGCTACTTCCCCCATCTCTGTTTCCATTGCAGGGCTTCCAAGCGTCTGGATCAGGGAAAATCGGGACGTGAACTTTTTTATATTCAGAATTCATGCCATCCGGATATTTTAAAAAATAAGCAAAAACTTTTCTAGCGCCGTTGGCAATATGAAAATCTGTATTTAATTTATTGTTAATAATGTTATCTGTATTGGTAGCATCGGGGACTAAAGAAATTGATGGATTAGAACCTAACTCCGTTAAATTTCTAAAATAAGTAGTGGGGGAAGGGGAAGCGACTTCAGTAAATTTATTGCTAAAAAATATGTTTAAATTTTCATTGCCAACTTTTATCAAATTAGACTTAGCTTGATCTTGCATCAACGGCTCTTTTCCAATATCAGCATTTGAAATTCCTACCAATTGTTTTTCCGAACTCCCCCCAAGCATTACATTACCTTGGGCTGTTATTAAAATTTTAGAATTTCTATCAATTGTTATTTTATCAAGAGCGCTTCCAACCGAAACCCAAAGTGGCTCAGCAGTTTTGCTGATCGAAACGCAATCTGGTTTCGTTGAACTATTTCTGCAGACGTCTTCACAATTATCTACCTCATAAGTATATGCATCACCATTTTTTTTAGCCAAACACTTTTTAATTCCACATGGCTGAAGGGCAGATTCTCTTTCAAGCTTATTATCGTAAGTGCAAAATTTATCAAGCAAACTTGATTCAACTGAAAATACATGAGTTTCATATTCACCAAAATCATCAGCATCAATACATCCGCGCTCTTCTTGACAAGAAATTAATAAAAACAAAAACAACAAACAAGCGAGCTTTTGCAGGCAATTGGCTTGATTGTTTTTGATATTTTTATTAATCATTTTTTAATTTTTTATTATAAAATTTTATTAATTTCGAAATTATTGTATTAAATTCAAAAACAGCAATATTTATTGTTTAGGACCTAATACATGCTCATTTTCTTTAGGCTCTACTAATACATGCTTATGTCTTTTAACGAAACGCTCTAAATCTTTGGTAGAATCTATTTCTTCAAATTGCTTTAAAGCTTTATTTGCTTTTTTAAGGTCTTGTATTTTATATACTTCATCAAATCTTCCTGATACAAATTTCTTCGTTGGGGAATACGCGCTCCTGTTTTCATCTTTTTCACCACCAGTAAATGGATTTTTTGGACTATTTCTAACCGATCTATAAGCCGCAGTAACGTTAACTCCAAGTGAATTTATACTTTTTAAAATTGGTCTAATCATAATTACTGATGATACTTTTAAGTAGGCTTTTAATTCAAGGTCTTCTTTTCCCTTATTCTTATCCTGCACTTCTTTATATTTAGCTTTAATATCATTTGCTGTTTGGGTCAAATCGACGACATCAATTTTACGTTCTAGAGTTTTAAGATTGAGTTCTTTTTCAACAATATCAGCTCTGACTTCTTTTCTTTGATCAACCAAAGATATCAAATCCGAACCTTTGTCAATAAATTCTTTTAGCATTAATTCATCAATTTTTTCCAATTTTTTTGAAGTTCTATCGTATTTTTCAATTTTATTTAAAGCATCTTTGATTTTATCAGAACCATTTATATGTATATCATTTTTAATATCGAGGGAAACACTATCCTTTTTCTTGCCAAAAAATCTCTCATAATTAAAAAAAGACAATTTTTTTCTTTCTTCTTCATTTGTTTTCGAACTTTCTTTCAAAGACTCTTTCATTTTATCTAAATGATTAAAATCTCCAGATTTTTCTTTAATTTTTTCGGAAAAATCTTGGTCTCTTTTTTTCAAAATCTCCAAACCCGCTTGCTCTGACATCTTCTTTTTACTTAAATCTTCTTTTGTTTGGGTTGAAATAATTTTTGCTTTATCGGTGTTTTCTTTTGGTTGTGGAGGGTTGAAAGCGGGCAGTGGAATGGCATTTTTAGCTCTGCTAGCAAATCTTTCAAACTTTGCACTAAAAGATCCCTCCTTTGATTTAGAAAAATCTTGTCCTGTTCTATCTTCAGTTTTCTTTATGTAATCACTTGTGACTCTTAAATCTTTTATAACCGATCTACTTGTTTGATTACCTTGTGTTTTTCCAAAAGAATCTTCTCTTTCATTAACGACTTCTCTGGTTTTATCTCGTATAATTTTTTTATCTTCATCGCTTCTTGCCCAATTTTTTAAAAATGATGGCGCCAAACTATTAATTTTCGTAATTTTACCCGATTTTTCAAGATTGGCAATTACCTCACTTTTAACTCTATTGCTGGATAGCGCTTTAGAAACCGGAGAAGTAGCTACTTTTAATGCAGATTGCGCAGTTGATCTTGGATTCATTGCTATAGAGACAATTCTTGGCACGGCAGAAATAACAGCCTTCCTAGCATTTTCAATTTTACCTTTATTTACCTTAACATTTCCATCTTCAACATTTTTGATAAACTGATCGCGTTTATCGTCTCCAGCTTTTCCTCCATCCATTTTCTTCAAAGCCGCATTTGCCTCTTCTTTAGAAAAAGAAGTGTCAACTTTTTTATTGGCAATTGGATTAAATAGACTTCCTCCCGAGAAGACCGCCTGATTTCCAGCCTGAGCCAAGGCTCCAAAAAGATTATTTCCAGTATAGTTTATTCCTGAAGAATTTTTTAATTGATCTAGTTTTTCTTCAGAAATACCATTGTCACTAGCATATTTACTCATTGCTTTATCTCTTACATTTTCTAATGCTTTCTTTTGTTCGTTAGAATTCATTCCAGAAAATGTTAGAGCATTTTCTTTTTTATATTTACTAACTGCATCATTTCCTTGTTTTAGAAGCGTAGCTTTTGTTTTCATGTCACTAGCAAAGTTTTTTCTTTCCTCAGTTCTTCTTGAATCAGCAATACTTCCCGAGTCAAAAACTAAATTATCAATATTAGAAACAACTCTTCCAATTGTAGCATTATAGGCCGAACTTACTTTAGATCCGACTTGCTTAGCCAAACCTTTAGCGGCAGAAACGGCATCAGCACCAAGCGTTGCAGCTTTCAATCCCCCCGATAAACTTACAGCAAGATTTGTGAATAATTCTATAAATTTTTTCATTAAAGAAACCGTTGTTAGCAAGTAAAGAAATAAATATAAAGATGGCATATTTGAATCGCTTCCAAAGCTATCTTCTGGAACATCTTCCATTCCGGCTTCAGGCGAATTTGTTCCCGCTACAATCCAAAAATTTAGCAATGAAATTTTAGTATAAAGCAAGTTTATACTTAAAACATTTGCCCAACATATTCGATATCCCAAAGAAAGCTTTAAAAAAGCAATGACAAAGGTGTTAAATAGAGACAAGGTCATTATCAAAAATATTTGTTGTAATGAAAATCCGATTAATGCCTTAATCCAGTTATCAAACATATCTTTGGTTACCTTGAACATTAAAAACACAAAGAAAATCGGGCCGAGGACAAAGAGAATTGAAACAACAATTTGACATGTTATATATAATAACATCGCATTGGCTATTGCATAAACATATGTTAACAAACAATGGTAAAGTAAAAGAAAATAGATCCAGCCAAAAATACTCGAAAAGAGAAGTGCCAAAATTTTCTTTTGAACTACTGCGCTTAATATTAAATCAACTACTTTATCAACACTTTTAAACAAGATTCCTTTATCATAATAATCCGATTCAGATATTTTTGCCATATATTCACCCGAATTTACAGAATCAAAGGTTTCCGCTACTGAAAAAGTAATAAAATCAACGGCATTTTTAAAAAAATCAACAAAAAATTTATCGAACCACACCCATCCGGAAGTTGTAGATGTGAATAAATAAATAAATCCAACTTTTAACAAAATTTTAACTATTTCAGAATTTTTAAATTCATTTATTCCCATCAAATATCCCATTCCATAAAAAGAAAAAGATAAAACCATAACCAAAGTTAAAATATTTCTATAAAGCGGATGATTAATTAATTGTACATAAAAATTTTCAGCAATTCCTTTTGATTCATCAACTTCTGGAGTAGAAGGGTCATTGATTTTTGCTCCATCTAAATTTGTAATAATTGGACGTAAAATACTATCAACAATTCCACCAGATCGAGTTGAAGTGGGATTTCTTTTTTCAATCTTAACCTCATAAAATCCTTTTTCGTTTGGAATATCTGCAGGCACCCCCGTCTTAATGGCAAAGGAAAGTCGATATTTTTCGATTTCTCCATCATTACCTAAATCATTTTTGAAACATATAAAATTATCATTAATAGTTGCTCCAATTGCTCCATCACAATTTGAAGCATTTCCAACCGGATCTAACGAAGCTCTTCGTAAAATTCCTTTTGAATCAAAGGCAAATTTATCATCTGCGGGTGTTGTATTTCCAGTATAAAAGCCGATAGATTTTGAAAGATTATCGCTAAGAGGAGTAATGCCCCTTTCTGATTTGCACAGAACACCATCTTTTGCATCCTCTTTACATAATGAAACAATTAATTTATCACCATTGGCAAAATTTTTAGTCGTTTTTTGACTCAGAATTCCCGCGACTCCTCCCGCGTCTGCTGCTCCCAGCGCTCCTGCTCTTCTTGTAGACCTATCTTCAGCATTCGATGAAGCTGACAGAGCTGGTAATTGTGAACTTCTTCCCATAATATGCGGGTCAAAATCACTAAAATTATTATTCATTACAATTAACTGACTTATGTTTCCTATATCGAGAAATTTTATTGGATCTTTGAGCTCCAAATAACCCAATTGATCAGTGGGTTTATGATTTTCAAAATTTCCGAAACCATAATTGTTATCATAATCAGAAATAACTTCAATATCTGACTCTGAAGAAATTAATGCGCTCTTTAGAGCTGAAGAATTTGCTTGAGTGTAGTTTGTTAAAAAATTATTTACACTTTTTTTATAAGATTCAAAATTATAACATTTATAAGCTTGATCTGGGCGGATTGTAATTTCAGGAGACTCCAGAATCTCTTGCATTCTTTTTTGTCTACATGCCTCACAAGTAGCTTGAGTATTTGCACAAATATAATCGGGATCTATTGCCGAGTTATAACTCGTAAGCAATTGACTAGTTGCACAAGAAGCCTCAGGGCAAGCGGTGGCAACAGAACTAATTTGAAAATCGCATCGTGTTTTTGGAGAAGTAGAGTCTCCAAGTCCAGCACATTTAATTTTCAAACAATCATCAGTATTAATTGGACAGAAATAATTCGGAGCAAAAGGATTGGTGCATGTGGTTACAATTTTACATCCAGTTGCAACGGGAGCACTTTGCGGGGCTAAACTTGCAGAGCCATTAACCATAGAAACAACCTCACCAGCAACATCTGGAGCACAGTTTGAATTTGTTATCGTTTCTTCAATTCCATTTAAGCATAAGGCGGCTGGTCTAGGGGTAATTTTCATAACCATTCCGACTCCACATTCTTTGGGACCTTCTTTAGAATTCCATAATTTCTCAAAACTTTTTGGCAATATTCGCAAAATTTGACCTTTGCGAACAAAAACTAAATCAGTAGAATAGCCACTAGTTTTAACGATGATTTTTTTAGTTGGGTCTTTTGAAATTGTAGTCGCTCCGGAAGATCTTTTACTAAAAAAATCATCATATTCATAATAATCAAATGGCGTCGCAACGGTTGCTAAATTTGAAACTGAGACTCCTAGTCTATATCCGAAAATATTAGAATTGAGTTTTTCGGATCTTTTATAAGGTATGTCTTTTGAGGAAGAGCCACTTATATTAGAAACAGCTCCGCCGCCGCCACCACCACCGCCAGCAATCACTAAAAAATCTTTACGATTATTATCTGCAGTTTCATCGCCTCTTACTAATGCGATATAAGAAGCCGAACCTCCCGCACCACCATCTCCGGGTCCATTATTATCCAATCCACCATTTCCACCTCTTAAGGTATTAGCTAAATCTTTATTTTGTGACGAATTAGCGTCGGTTGCTGTTAAACAATTTTTTCCAGAATATCCACCTCTCCCATTTTTTAC
>JBIIFQ010000036.1:0-8649 GCA_044237235.1 Rickettsiales bacterium | reverse complement strand
TTTTTGCTACCAATCATAAATTCGTAGCCATTTTTCTTCCCAAGAATTAAATTTTATGAATAAGCATTTCATCATTTTATTGATTGTGATTATGTCACAATTTAAAAATAACAAACGTCTGATTTTAATTAAAAAAGAAATTGCCAATATAAATAATTTTGACCAAATTAAGAATTCAAAAAATTACAAAAGAACATTTTCAACAAAAAATCTTAAAGCAAATTTATTGATTAATGAGGGTTCAAATAATAATTTTAATTTGAATAAAAAAATTAATTTTGTGGACAATTATCTAGTAAAAATTAACTACGTTTTTCGCAAAAGAAATTTGTTTGCCTTCGATTTTAATAGCATCAATTTATTATTTTTTGGTTGTCGTAATTTAATTTAAAAAAATCTTAAAAAAAGTTGTTTTTATGTAAGTTTTTTTCTAAAAATTTTAACATTTTATTTTGTGATCAAAATTATTTTTTTAGCAAAAATTTTTAAATTTTTAAAATTTCTTTAATGTTAATTAGATTCAGTTTTTTATCATTTTCGCGACAAAAAAAATCAATTTTTTTAATTATTTGATTCAAAGAAGAATAGCTTGAAACAATATTGGTAAATATAAAATTCACAATTTGATTTGATAAATCGATTTGTTTTTTGGCTAAAATATTTATAAAAATTTGTTTTAAAGAATCGATGGAAGCTTGATTTATCTGGCACGAAGCAATATTTTTTATACGTGATTGTAAATCTTTGAGTTCAAATATTTTATTTTTATCAAAAATTAAAATTAAAAAGGACTTACTCTCTGTTGCGCAATTTAAATATTGTAAAAGTTTTTCTTCATCTTCAATTTGACAAAAATTATCAATTATAAAAAATCCATTTTCATAAAAAATTCTTAATGGATTTTCTGATTTTATTTGCTCTTCAGAGATAAAATTAGCATGATATTTTTGGGCATAAATATTGAGTAAATGGGTTTTTCCACAACCGTTTTCGCCCTTTAAAATACAAGATCTTTCGATATTATTTTGCGTAAAAAAAATATCTAAAAAATTGCAAGCATCGATATTTTCCGGAAGTTTTAAAAAATCAGCGCTTTTAAAATTATCGATATTTTTAGAATCGTAAAAATCAAAAAATAATTGTCTCACAATTTTATTTATTCAATAACTTTGGGAACGGCAAAATAGCCGTAAATTTGTTTCGGAGCATTTTTTAAAACATCGTCAGCAATGTTGCCATCACTAACTTCATCGGCATTCAAATACAAAGGTTCGTTGTGGACATTTATCATCGGCTCGATATTATCGGTATTAACTTCATTGAGTTTTTCAATCCAATTGATAATATTTTCAATCTGAGTTGCCAAAATTTCTTTATCATCCTTAATTTCGATTTGAGCGAGGCGAGAAATTTTTTCGATATCTTTTTGTGTAATTTTTGCCATATTTTATTTATGATTTTTAGAGAAATAAGTGATTATAAAAAAATTTTACCAACCAAAGGGCGAATATTGGCACTTGATGTTGGCACTAAAAAAATTGGAGTTGCAATTTGCGATGATACACAAACTATTGCAACGCCGAAGCTTATTATAAAGCGTCAAAGTAATTTAAAAGATTTTGCCACATTATTATCAATAATTCAAGAAAATCCTGTAATCGCCATAATTTTTGGCTTTCCCATCAAAATGGATGGCTCGGAAAATTTGATGTCGGATTTTGTCTTAAATTTTGTTAGAAATTTTGAAAATTTTTTACAAGATTTATCGATAAAAAATATAACTTTAATTCTTTTTGACGAAAGATTATCGAGTTTTAAAGCGCGAGATTTTGTTAATAAAAGCATGAAAAAAACAGCGAAAAAAGACTATGATGATGTCTCTGCCAGCCTTATTTTAGAGCACTTCCTTAATGATTTGCGTCAAAGCCAAGATTAAGTTATCAATCATTTCTTGATTATGCAAAGCGCTCGGAGTAATGCGTAATCTTTCATCGCCCTTTGCCACCGTTGGATAATTAATATGTTGCACATAAATATCAAAATTTTCCAAAAGTTTTTGCGAAATAATTTTAGCTTTTTTGGCGTCGCCAATGCGAAGGGAAATAATGTGGGAGTTGTTTTCAAAGATATTAATTTTATTTTGCAAAAGTCTTTTTCTAACTTCGGCAACATTGGTAAAAAGTTTTTGACGCTCAATTTTGCTTTGAGCCAAATGCTCAACATTTACTTTGGAGGCTACCGCTATGCTTGGTGGAATTGAGGTGCTAAAAATAAAATTTGAGGAGTAAGAGCGAATTGCATCGATAATTATTTTAGAAGAAGTGATGTAACCGCCTACGGAGCCAAAGCCTTTGG
Organism: Rickettsiales bacterium; assembly: GCA_044237235.1. Lineage (GTDB taxonomy): Bacteria > Pseudomonadota > Alphaproteobacteria > Rickettsiales > UBA1997 > CAILUF01. The sequence continues at coordinate 6,294 of JBIIFQ010000036.1, read as the reverse complement.
CGAAAGTGCCTTGAATGATATCGATTTGATTTTGTATCGCTAATTGTTCGCTTAATCCAGCTCCACTTTCGCCGTAAAGCCCAACGGCGTGAACTTCATCGATGTAAGTCAAAGCTTGATATTTTTTAGCAATTTCAACAATTTCAACAATTTTTCCAAAGTCGCCATCCATTGAGTAGATTGATTCAAAGACAATTAATTTCGGTTGAGATAAATCATAATTTTTTAATAATTCTTCTAGATGATTTAAATCATTATGACGAAAAACATGTTTTTTTGCTCCACTATTTCTAACTCCGGCAATGATTGATGCATGATTTTTAGCATCGGAAAAAATTATTAAATCGGGAATAATTTTGACTAAAGCTTGAATGGCTCCATCATTAGCGACATAGCCCGAGGAAAAAACTAAACCACTTTCTTTGTGATGCAAATCGGCGACAGTTTTTTCTAAATCAGGAATTGGCGAGGAATTTCCAGAAATATTGCGAGTTCCGCCCGAGCCGATTCCGTAGTCTTCAAGTGCTTTTTTCGCTTGTGAAATTGCTTGTGGATTTTGTCCCATTCCCAAATAATCATTGGAGCACCAAACTACAATTTTTTTACCATTTTTTTTGTTGATAGCGAAAGGAAATTCTCCGCAAATTCTAGCAATATCGACGAATTCGCGATAGCGATTTTCGCTTTTTAAATCTTCAATTGCTTTGATAAAATATTTTTCAAAATTTTGAGACATAATTTTTTTAATTTTGACGAATTTTATAACTCATTAGGATTTTGCACAAGTTTTTTTTGCGACTTTGTCGATTTTTTTTTAACGATTAAAATCAATCCAAATAAAATAATTAAAGATCCAACAAAAACCCAAATATCAAGTTTTTCATCAAAAATAAAATAAGCCACAAAACTTGTAAATATTAATCTTGAAAAATCAAATGGTTGTAAGATTGATAAGTCATTTTTGCTATAAGCTTCGGCGATGAGTTTGTAAGAAATATTGGAAATTATTCCTAAAATAAAAAATTCGATAAAGGCGGTAAAATTGAGTGGAGCTAAGTAGGGAAGGGCAAAAGGCATCGAAAAAATAAACATGAAAAAAGTCATGTGAGCAACTATGGTTTTAGGCTTGTCAGTCTTGGTCATAACCTTAACGATTAAATTTGAAATTGTCCAAAAAATAATTGAACAAAATGAAAAAATATAACCTTCGTCAAATTTATGAAAGCCGGGACGCAGAATAATTATGACGCCAATAAAACTTATAAAACTTGCCATAAAAATATTTTTTGAAACTTTTTCTTTCAAGAAAATCATTGAAGCAATGGTGGTAACAATTGGTGTTAAAAAACTTAATGAAACCGCTTCCGACAAGGGTAAAGAGTTTACCGCATAAAACCAAAAAAACATCGAGATCGTGCCATTGCCACCGCGAAAAACATGTAAATAAATATTTTTAGTTTGAAAAATAGTGTCACGATTTTTGATAAATTGTGGTAAAAGAAAAATTAATCCAAAAAGATTTCGCATCATTACGATGAAAAAAATATGGAAATTTTGATTAAGATGGCGGACTAGAGCGACAACGATCGAAAGCAGAAAGCAAGCAAGCGTTATTTCGAAAATTCCACGATAATTTTGTTCTTGATTTATTTGCGTGAAAAAAAAATTCTTAACTTTTTTACGCATAATTTTTTATTCTATTGTAAAAATTTACAGCATTAATATCAGCGGTTATTTTGGAAAAATTTAAAGATTCGATAAAAACTCCTTCTAAATTTCTAGCGCGCGAGAGTGCGACATAGCTTTGTCCGGGGCTAAAACTATCCGATAAATCGCAGGAAATTTTATCGAGAGTTAAACCTTGAGATTTATGAATTGTAATTGCCCATGCTAGAATTAACGGAATTTGAGAAATTGATGCTTCAACTTTATTAACACGAGTTTCGGGATCGAGTTTTTCTAAAATCCATTCTTCGGGAGCGATGGTAAAGGTTTTGGAGTTAGCAAATTCAACGATCGGATATAATTTTTTGGTTGAAAAATCTTTAACAATACCAAGGGAGCCGTTAATTATTCCTTCTTTTTGTAAAGTATTTTTTATCATCATCACTTGAGCTCCAACCTTTAATTTCAAGGATTGATATGCTATACAGTTTTTTTTCAAAAATTCAATTTTATAAGCATCACCTTTATATTCGGCTTGAAAAGCTTGTTCGGGATTTGGAATATTTTTTAAATATTTATTATTTACAAATTCAACTTTAGCATTATGAGTGGTTAAAATTGTTGGTCGAATCGCCGAATTATCATCTTTGACGTTAATACGTGATTCGAGAATTTTTTTATCTTCGCTGTCAAAGATTCCGTAGCGTAAATTATTCAAAAGTTTAATAAATTTTTCATCGGATTGACGAAAAATTTTATCTAAAATTATATTTTGGAAATTAAGTTCATCCCATATTTTGGAATCAAAGCAAAAATTCGATGAATTATTGTCACGATTGATTGGAGGTAGTTGCAAAAAATCACCAAAAAATAACATTTGCATTCCGCCCATGGGTTTTTCATTGCCTCTTACTGCGCGAAAAACTTGATCTAAAATTTCCAAAACTTCACGCGAAATCATTGATATTTCATCGATCGCCAATGTTTTTGTTTTAATAATTTTGCGTCGAACTTTGGAGAATTTTGGTAAGAAAATATTTTCAATAATTTGTTCAATTGGTTGATTAGCCAAACCAATTCCTGCCCAAGAGTGAATAGTTGAGCCTCCAATATTTACGGCAGCAATGCCGGTGCTGGCGGTTATTTCTAGACCATTATTGGCAAAATTTCTTTTTAAAAAATTAAGTAAATAGGATTTTCCGCAACCCGCCCCACCTGAAATAAATAAATTTTTTCCTTGAAGAAATAGTTCTATAACTTTTTGTTGTTTATCTGATAAATCGTTGATTTCCAATGTGAAAGGGGGTTTTTATTGTTGTAAAAAAACCCAAGCTTTTAATTAAAAAAGCTTGGGTTATGAAAAGTATTTTTAACTATTATTTGGCTCTTAAAGCACTAATTTTTTCTTTGAAAGTTCCAACTTCCATAGCTCCAGGGATTAATTCTTCACCGATAATGAAGCCTGGTGTTCCGTTGATTCCAATTGAACTTCCAAGAGCGATATTATCTTGAAGAATTTTTTCAATTTTAGATTTTTCGTTTTTCAAAACCTCTTCGAGTTTTTTAGTGTCGATTCCAACTGATTTGGCAGCTTTTATAGCAGCTGATTTGCCTCTATCATTGGTTTTCATTAAAGCGTCATGAAATTTTCTGAAAGAATTTGGGGCTAAGATGTTTACCGCAACAGAAACTTTTGACATTTCTTGTGAAGGCTCGCCAAGAATTGGGAAATCTTTGAAAATCACGCGAACTTTAGGATCAGATTTTAAGAGTTCATCAACGATTCCTTGAGCTTTTTTGCAATATCCACAAGCATAGTCATAAAACTCAACGATTGAAACGTCATAGCCTTCTGGAGCAAATTGTGGCGAATTTGGATCGTTAAACAATTCTTCTTTTTTCTGACCAATATTTTTTTGAGCATTTTTATTTTGCTCTTCCATCATTTTTTTCTGCATATTTTGAACAGAATTTATAATAGCTTGAGGATTGGCTTCGATCCATTTAGCAACAACTTCTTCGACGCCTTTAACGTCAGAAACGTCTTTATCTGGATCTAGACCAGTGGACTTAAGTTCGTTAGTGGTTTCGGCGGTTGTTTCTTTTTTATCGCCATCGGTTTTTTCACTTTTTTTAGTGTAGCTATAATAAGCAACGCCAGCTATTGAAGCTATTACAATTGAAGCTAAAACTAGTTTTAAACTAGAAGGCTTTTGGTTTTTTTTAGAAAAAGACATGTTTATAAAATATTAAATGATTAATAAAATTTTGTTCCTATTATCTTTCAATTCTAAGAAAATATTTTATTCAATGCAACCATCTTTTTTAATCGAAAAAAATTTTGATACATCTCTGATTTGTGGCATAGATGAAGCGGGGCGTGGACCCTTGGCGGGACCAGTTGTAGCAAGTTGTGTAATGCTAAATCAAAATAATTATTTGTCCGAAATTAATGATTCAAAAAAACTCTCAAAAAATCTTCGCAAAAAAATTTATAATGATTTAAAAATTAATTGTAAATTTGGAGTTGGGGTGGTTGATGAAAAAATTATTGATGAAATAAATATACTTGAAGCAACCAAATTGGCAATGCTTCGAGCCTATCAAGATTTTTGTAGAAAATATAATTTATTTCCTAAAATAATTCTGGTTGATGGCAATTTTAAACCTTTTGATTTACGAGATGAATTGTTAGAAATTCAAGCAATTGTAAAGGGTGATCAAAAAAGCTATTCCATAGCTTCGGCATCAATAATAGCCAAAGAATATCGCGATGAAATAATGCTCAATTATCATCAAAAATTCCCAGTTTATAATTTTGATAAACATAATGGTTACGGCACTCAAAATCATTTGGAAAATATCAAAAAATATGGAATTTGCGATATTCATAGAAAGACTTTTGAACCAATAAAATCAATATTAAAATGCTAGTAATCGATCAAAAAAATCCTAATGCCGTTAATGTCGCTATCGATTTTTTAAAAAAAGGAAAAGTAATTTGTTTTGCCACTGACACAGTTTACGGAGTAGCGGTTGATGCAACAAATCCAAGTGCTGTGGAGCGCTTATATGAATTAAAAAATCGTGAAAAAAATAAACCAATTGCAATTTTTTTAAAAGATTTAGAGAGTGCCAAAAAAATATTTATATTTAATAGTTTATCGAATTCAATCGTTGAAAAATATATACCCGGAGGCATTACGGTAATTTTGGAAACAAATAAATTTGCTCAAAAAATTCTTGCAAAAAATTTAAATAATAATGATAATAATTTTATTGGCTTTAGAATCGTTGATAGTTATTTTGTAAATAAGTTATTTAAAAAATATGATGGAATTTTAGCGGTATCAAGTGCCAATAAAGCTTTTGAAGACGCTTGTACTTCGGCAAGTTTGGTTAAAAAAAATCTTAAAAATCTTGATTTGCTAATTGCGGGGAAAAAAACTAGCAAAATATCATCAACTATTGTTAAAATTGTTGCCAATAAATTAACTATTATTCGTCAAGGAAAATTAATTATAAATAATGATAAATGAATTTTTAAAATTGCCAATTGTTAAATTGATCGCAATGATCGCATTGGTTTTTTACATTTTTGAAAAAACAAAAAATGATCCATCGTCAATTTCGCATCAAATTAATAAAGAAAATATTGCTAAATCGATTGATGTTGTTAAGCAAAATATGCAAAATATTTCTAACGTCAAAGAGGATATAAAAAATTATTCCGAAGATGGTGTTGCTAATATTGAAAATAGCTATGAAGTTGGTGTTGAAAAAACAGAATTATCCTATCAAGATGTTCGCCAAGGAATTGGTGGAGCTCAGGTTAAATGCGGATCTGAAGTCGAAATCGAATATACTTTAATGAATAAAAATAACGGCGATATAGTTAATAAATCTAAGATGAAGTTTGATATTGGAAGTAGATTTAATAAAATTATTGAAAAGGCTTTAATTGGCATGAGTACTGGTGGGGAGAGAATTGTTGATATCCCAAAAACTTTTAAAACGGGCGATAATATTTATGATGCTATGATTCAAAATTCGAATATGAGTTATAAAATATCATTAATGAAAGTTAGCGAAGAAATCAAGATTGGCGCGGTTTGCGATGAATAAAAATAAAAATTCTGAAGGTTTAGCAAAATTTCTCTATGATTATCTACCGATAATAGTTTTCTTTGTTTGTTATAAAATTTCAATAGTTTATGATAAATTATTATTTGCCACTTTGGCAATGCTATTTACATCGTCTATAGCAATTTTTGTAAGCTATATTCTAACTAGAAAAATTCCTAAAGTAGCTGCATTTTCAGCATTGCTTTTGGGTTTTTTTTGCGGGTTAACAATTTTTTTTGATGATGAATATTATATAAAAATTAAACCATCAATTATAAACTTAATTTTTGCCGGAATATTATTTTATGGAAATTTTGCCCAAAAGCCAATGTTAAAATTTTTACTCGGTGAACAATTAAAAATGAGTTTTAAAGATTGGCAAATTTTGTCTTTACGTTGGGCTTATTTTTTCTTTGCACTTGCCATTTTAAACGAATTAATTTGGAGAAATTTTTCAACTGATTTTTGGGTACAATTTAAAGTTTTTGGCATGATGACCATTTC
>JBIIFQ010000035.1:0-8788 GCA_044237235.1 Rickettsiales bacterium | reverse complement strand
TTTGACGCTGAGCATTTTTTTGACGGCTATAAAGCCAATCCAAAATTCGCCTTAAATGTCGCCAAAACTGCATTTGAAGCCGGCGCAAGATGGATAATTTTATGCGATACCAATGGCGGAACTTTACCTTCCGAAATAAAATCAATTATCGCCGATGTGGTAAAAATTATTCCCGGAGAAAATCTCGGAATCCACTGTCACAACGATACCGGCAACGCCGTTGCCAATTCAATTTGCGCGGTTGAAGCCGGAGTTCGTCAAGTTCAAGGCACAATAAACGGGCTTGGCGAAAGATGTGGCAACGCTAATTTGACTTCAATCATTCCAACTTTGGCTTTGAAAATGGGCTATGATATTGGAATCGCAGAAATTGATCTTAAAAATTTAGTAAAAGTTTCGCGTTTTCTCGATGAAATTTTAAATAAAGAAGGCGATAAATTTGCCCCTTATGTTGGCAAATATGCTTTTGCCCATAAGGGCGGTTTGCATGTGTCGGCGGTAGCAAAAAACGCTAGCTCATACGAGCATATTGATCCCGAAAAAGTTGGCAATCATCGTCAAATTATGGTTTCTAATCAGGCTGGACGTTCAAATATTATAAGTCGCTTGAAAGAAATTGGATTAATTAAAAATGAAGAAAATTTAGGCGATAAAATTAGCGATTTAGTTAACATTGTTAAAGATTTAGAAACTCAAGGTTACGCTTATGATTCTGCCGATGCCAGTTTTGAAATTTTAGCCAAAAAATCTTTGTCGATCGTTCCCAATTTTTTTGAATTAGTTAGTTTTAATGTTGTGGATGAACGCAGTCATGGCAAGAATGGAGAAATTATCACGATGGCGGAAGCCAAAATAAAAATAAAAATTGGCAACAAAATTTCGATGGCAATTTCCAAAGGTAACGGACCAGTCAACGCTTTAGATAAAGCATTGCGTAAGGCTTTATCGCGAAAATATCCGATTTTGAAAAATATAAAATTGAGCGATTATAAAGTTAGAATTTTGACTCCATCCGATGGCACTCAAGCCATCACGCGCGTGCAAATTGAATCTTGTAACGAAAAAGGCGAAGTGTGGACCACGATTGGAGTTTCACAAAACATTATCGACGCCTCTTTTCGCGCCCTTCACGACAGCATGACTTATTGCCTAATTCGCAATTAATTTAGAATTTTTTCAAAACATCAATCAATTCTTGATGATCGAAATAAATTGCTACCGGCCCCTCATTATCAAAACCATTTTCTAAAATATTTTCTTCGATTGTTTTGGAAATTTTATTATCCGAATGTCCATAAATAATTGGGCAAGCCCCAAGATTATGAGCACATTCAACATCGGCAATGGTATCGCCAATAAACCAAATATGATGTTTTTTTGGATCGATTTGCGAACCCATTAAAGCAAAATCGGCAGGGTCGCGACTTGGTTTATCGGAATTAGCATCTTGCGCCCCAACCAAAGAAAAAAATAAATGTTCGAGTTGTAATTTTTTCACTTCTTTGCGCAAAGTAACTCCAATTTTATTGCTTACTAAAAATTGTGGAATATTTAAATTTTTAACAAAATTTAATAATTCAAAAGAGTTTTTTAGCAAAGAAATTTGAGCGATGTTAATGTCGTGATAAGACTTTTTGTAGATCTCACCTGCCCTTTCCCATTCAACACCAAAAATTTCTGGAAATGATTCGCGCATTGATTTATGAACCGAATCACGAACTTTTTCTAAACTCCATTCTTCGCGATTCATTTCACGCAAGGTTTGATTTATCGCATTTTTTATTAATGGCCAAGTGTCAACCAAAGTGTTATCCCAATCGTAAATAATGGCGTCGGGCTTACGCAGATTTTTAAAATTCTCACGATTTTTTTCAAGATTTAGCATATTTTATAAATTTTCTTTGGTTGATTTGGCGGGACGTGGATCAAAAAATTTTTCAAATTTATTTTTCATGCCGTCCATTTCTTTGGCTTCGGGCAAAGCATCTTTTTTCTTAGTAATATTTGGCCATTTTTTGGTATATTCGCGATTAATTTCAACCCATTTCATTAAATCAGGGGCTTCGGGCGAGATGGCTTCAGCTGGGCATTCTGGCACACAAACTCCGCAATCAATGCAGGCTTCGGGATCAATAACCAACATATTTTCGCCTTCGTAAAAACAATCAACGGGACATACCGAAACGCAATCGGTATATTTGCATCGAACGCAATTATCGGTAACAACGTAAGTCATAAATTTTTTAAGGTTAGGGATTGAATTTTTCTCTTCATAATTTCATTTTTAACCACAATTAAAGATACAAAAATAAAGGTGCAAAAATAGACCGCAAACATTAGCAATAAAGGCGTAAGAAATGATGGATGAATTGCCATTCCGCCCGAACGAATAATGCTAGCTTTTTGGTGAAGCGAGTTCCAATATTCCACCGAAAATTTGATGATTGGAATATTTATAAAGCCAACAATCGATATTATCGCCGAGATTTTTTCAGCTTTAATTTTATCTTCGATATTATTGTATAAAAGCAAATAACCTAAATATAAAAAGAATAAAATTAACATTGAAGTGAGTCGCGCGTCCCACGCCCACCAAGTTCCCCAAATCGGTTTACCCCAAATCGCTCCCGTAACCAAAGTGATTAAAGTAAAAACGCAACCGATTTCAGCGATGGCGCGAGCGATTAAATAAAAAAAACGATTTTTCCAAATGAAACCTCCGATATTAAAGCTAGCCATCAAGCAATAAATCAACAAAGACATCCATGCCGATGGCACATGAATATACATAATTTTAACAGCGTTGCTTTGTTGATAATCATTAGGCGAAGAGGCAATCGCTAGGATGGCAAAAAATAAAAATATTGTTGCCAAAATCATAAAAATTGGCGTAAAAATACGAAAATTTTTGTCAAAATTCTTTAATTGTAAGAAATAATTTATCATTTTAAAAATTAAGAAAATGAGGGCTTGATATAATTATTACTTTAAGAAAAATAAAATTTTATGCAAATATTATTTTTTTACTATAATTCTTTAATTGTAAAATCTCTTTCAATTTTTATATCAGTTCCCGTCCCTTTAAATTGCAAAAGAAGCTCTTCTTTGCGATTATCTTTGATGTAAATATGCGACGAGGAAACTATTCCCGAGCTCAGATTCCAAGTTGGATCTACGTAAATCCAATTGCCATCGACATAAATCATATTCCACGCATGGCTGTCAAATTTATCATACTCACCAAAAGCATAACCATGAACAATCGATGATGGAATTTTAGCGACTCGCGCTAAAGCGTTAAACAAAGTGGCAAATTCACTACAAACCCCAGACCTTGTTTGCAATATTTGCTCAACCGTTAACAATTTTCCAAAGTAGCTTAAGTCATATTTTAAATTTTTATTAACATAGGACACAATTTTAGCATGAAGTGGCATAAAATCATATTGCGGATCCATAATAATTTTTTGTAAAATTGGTTGCAAAAGTATTTTTTCACTTTCCGAAGTTTCAAGAAATTTTTCAAATGGACGATTATTTTTGGCGGTGTATTTTTTCCCAGTTTTTATATAAGCTCTATTTTGAATAACCACTTCTTTATCCGCAGGCTTAACATTAAAAGCTAAAACATCATTGTCTCGATTGGTAATATGTTTTTTTGGAAATTTATTAGCGCCTATCGTCTGATTATTTACCTCTTGCGCCCCTCCCCTAAACAAATAAGGAGCGGTAATTTCTAGCTCACCCTCCAAATTATTTAACACAATTTTACTATTGATTAAAACTTCCCAAGATTTTAAAGAATCGGTTATTTTTATTACTTCTTGAATTCCATCACGAGGAACTTTTCCTTTAAATATAATTTTTCTATTTTCATTATTCAGATTTTTGTGCGAAGAAACTAATTCAAATGAAGATTTTAATTCATTATTTTCGTTAAAATCTAATGAAATATTTGCCGATGCACCTGAAGCAAATTTGGGAATATAAAATGGCTCTTGACGAATATATTTATTAATTTTTTCATAATAATCTTGAGCTTCATATTCAATCTCAGCAAACTGATTATTTGCCAATGGTTTGTTAAAAAATATCTCGAAAGAACCAGGAATTGAAAGTGATTGCGCGCTTCTATAATCAACCCTCACCATTGAAGTGATTAATTTTTTTTGCGCAGAAGAGTTGGTGATTGAAAAAGAGCTTACAACATAATCTTTTGGCAAATTTACAGCTTGAATTTTAATTAAAAATTTGGAGCGTCGCCCGTAATCGGTTAATTTTGCCTCTTCTTTCCACTCAATAATCTTAACATCCGCTAACGCTTGTGAAATTAAAAAGAAAAAAACTAAAAATGTTGATTTTAAGTAATTCATAAATTTTCTAATCGGGGTAATTATATTTTAACAATTATAATTGCTAAAAATTTTTTTGATAAATTTTAGAAAGAATTACGCATTAAAAATAATTCTCAATCAAATTATCGCTTGATTGTTGTTTTGAGATAATAAAAAACTTATAAAATTTTTAAATCCAAGGTCTATCATATTCTGGAGCGCTCTCAGAGAGTGGAGACGAAGGGATATCAGCATAAACCTCGCCATGCATTTTTATAACGACTCGTCCTGTGTTTGTTACTTTGCCGATCACCGCAAAATCTAAACCCCATTTTTCAAAAATTTTCTGCGCAAAATCTTCTCTTTCAGGTTTTATAATCATCAACATTCTTTCTTGACTTTCCGAAAGCATGATTTCATAAGGAGTCATATTTTTCTCGCGTTGCGGAACTTTTTCTAATTCAAGCTCGATTCCAGTTCCACCCTTCCCCGACATTTCAAAAGATGAAGAGGTCAAACCCGCTGCCCCCATATCTTGAATCGACAAAATGCAATCACTTTGCATTAATTCAAGACAAGCTTCGAGAAGTAATTTTTCAGCAAACGGATCACCGACTTGAACCGTTGGACGCTTATCTTCATCGCCTTCTTTAAATTCATCAGATGCCATCACCGCACCATTAATGCCATCGCGACCAGTTTTTGAACCAACATAAACTACGCTAGCTCCAACTTCGGAAGCGGCAGAATAAAAAATTTTATTTTGATCGGCTAAACCCACCGTCATGGCATTAACGATTATATTGCCATTATAACTTTTATCAAAAGTAACTTCGCCACCAACAGTTGGAACGCCTACGCAATTGCCATATCCGCCAATTCCTGAGACTACTCCATTAACAAGTTGTTTGGTTTTTGGATGAGAAATTTCGCCAAATCTTAATGCATTTAAATTGGCAATCGGGCGCGCTCCCATTGTAAAAACATCGCGTAAAATGCCACCAACTCCTGTCGCTGCTCCTTGATAAGGCTCAATGAATGATGGATGATTATGACTTTCCATTTTAAAAATGACGGCTTGACCGTCGCCAATATCGATTACGCCGGCATTTTCTCCAGGGCCACAAATAACCCAAGGGGCCTCAGTGTGCATGGTTTTTAACCATTTTTTGGTTGATTTATACGAGCAATGTTCGCTCCACATTGCCGAAAAAATTCCTAACTCGGTGATTGTTGGTGTGCGACCAAGAATTTCAAGGACTTTGGAATATTCTTCCGCGGTTAAATTGTGATCTTTAATTAATTTTTCAGTGATTTCGATATTTTTCATTTTGATAAAATTCCTTTGATAAAAGATGAAAATTTTAACGAGAATTTTATTTTAAAAAATTCCAAATAACAAGAAAAAGTTTTTGAAAAAATAAACCTAAAATCAAAGAAAAATAAACTAAAAAACCTACTTGTCTTATAGAAAAAAAAGATTAAAATTTAATAGTTATTTTAAATTCAAAAATACTTAATTTTCATGAATAAAATTATTGTTTATGGTCTTGGAATTTCAGGGATTTCAACCGCTAAAGCACTTAATGAAAAAAACTTTCAAATATTCGCAACCGATGATAGTCGAGAAGCAATAGAAGTTAATGCTCAAAAATATCCAAATATTAATTTTAAAAATTTGGAGCAAATTTCTTTCGACAAAGATACCGTAATTTCATTTGCTCCGGGGATACCACTTTATTTCCCTAAGCCTCATAAAATTCTGGAAATTTGTCAAAAAACTCAAGCAAAACTGGCATGCGATATTGAAATTTTTTACGAATTAAATCATAAAAATAACGATTTCATTGGCATTACGGGAACCAATGGTAAGTCCACCACAACGGCGTTGACGGGATATATTTTTGAAAAACTCGCAATCGCTTCCAAAATTGGTGGCAATATTGGCATTGCGTGTTTTGAACTGCCTCAAGATCAAACTAATTTCAATTACATTTTAGAAGTCTCTTCTTACCAACTTGATTTGATAACCAACACTCGATTTAATATAGCTTGTCTTTTGAATATTACGCCTGACCACATTGATCGCCACGGCTCTTTTGAAAATTATATTGCGTCTAAAAAAAGAATTTTTTTGAATCAAACTTCTCAAGATTTTGCAATTGTTGATATCGATAATTCCAACTCTCTTAAAGTTTTTGAAGATTTACAAAATAATAAAAATTTTAATGCTAATTTGGTGGCGATTTCAACTAAACAAATTCCACAAAATGGCGTTGCCATAATTGATAAAAAAGTTTTTGTAAATCTTAAAAATCAAAGTTTTGAATTTGAAATTAATCCAATTTTAAAAGGACAACATAATCATCAAAATATCGCCTGCGCTCTTGCAATTACTTGTTGTAATCTTATTAAAAAATCACAATTTACTCAGTTGAAAATTGGGCAAATAATTAAAATTATTGAAGATTTTAAAGGTTTAAAACATCGCATGCAATTAATCAGAAAAATTGATGAAATTAGTTTTATTAACGATAGCAAAGCGACCAATGCTGAATCAACCGAGAATGCTTTAAAAGCTTATGAAAATATTTTTTGGATTGTTGGTGGCAAAGCGAAAGAAGGCGGAATCGATAGTCTAGAACCTTATTTTTCAAAAGTAAAAAAAGCCTATTTAATCGGTGAAGCTTCGGATGAATTCGCTAAAATTCTTGAAAAAAATTCGGTTAATTATGAAAAATGTCAAACCCTTAAAAATGCTTTTGACAAATCTTTAATCGATACAAAATCATCAAATTTAATCGAGAAAAACATTATTCTATCGCCAGCCTGTGCTTCATTTGATCAATGGAAAAATTTTGAAGAACGCGGTGATTTTTTTTGCAAATTAGTAAATGATATTTAAAAAAATTTATACATTTTTAAACGATCGCTTGAATGGAAATAACTTTTCCAAATCATTCTTAGTATTTATATTTATTACTTCATTTCTTGGCAACACCTTTTTATCGATATCAGAGTTAAGTGCGGTTGACCCCGGAGCTACAAATAGAATTCCGAAAGCTAATAAAAGCTCACCTCCTGCTCCTGCAACTGCGCCAGCTGAAAAGGTCAATAGCGTTATAGAGAATATTAAGAAACCTTCTTCTGCTAATTACGTAACAAGTGGTACCAATGTAAAAAATCATATTTTATATCAAAAAAGCGGGCTTCCGGATGCTAGAATTTATACTTCATATTATCCACCAAGCGGAACTTATAACGGCAACGCATCGACTGAACACACTCTAGGATCTTGTAGCACTTACCCTGGACTCGATTCAATTGGCAAAGATTGCATGATAAAAATCCCTTTTGATTGTGGAACCGCCTCAGCCAATCTTCCAGCAGGAGCTATACCTAATGAAGGAGTTAATTGTCTTAGATATGGAAATATTTTTCAAGAAAGTGCAACCAAAAAACTAAGACCGACACCATGCGCCGGAGCTAGAAATACCAACAAAGTAAATTGTATAAGCCCGAATGTTGAATATTGCCACCTTCTAACCGATACTCCTCCTATAATTGGAATCAATTGTAAACTTGCTCCATGCAATTATATACCAAATGATAAATATAGAAGACCAGGCATTAACTGTATGGCAGATTGCAATGATTCAACTAATAAGCACATTTCTAACAATATTTTTTTCATTGAAGGCTTTAATTGCTTACCGTCTTGCAGAACATTAGCAAACGCTTCAAAAATTATTGGAGTAAATTGCGTTCTTGAGTTCAACGATTATGTAATGCCAGCATGCAACAATAATTTTCAAAATAATTTTTATTTATCCAAAACTAACACTGATTCAAGAACGCAATGTTTAGATGTTATCGATTTACCACTTTGCTCTACTCCAATAGATGCCAGTAGCGAAATTGAACTCGTTAATTGTGTTAAACCATGCGATGCGTCCTTAAATCGACATAATGTAAATTGTATTAATTTTTTTTCAGCTAATGCACAAGATTATGGTGGTTTTATAACAAAAAAATGTCATAATTATTCTGATTTAAGTCTATTAACAAGCTCATCAAGTTGCGATAAAATTGATTGTCATAAATTATCCCATAGCGAACTAAAGAATTCTTTAAATCAATCCGATTCAACCGTCCCAGGATTTTCATCGCAAAAATTTTGCAATACCAGTAAATATTCAAATTTTAGCGTTAATCAAATTTATTCAATAAGTTCCAATGGCGATGATAATTATCTTAAAGAATATACTTTACCAAATAAGCCATGTTATGCTGAGGGCGACTCCGAAGAAATTGAAACAGTTTTGAGTAATGAATTTTTTAAAAAAGATCGGATATATCCTTCAAAATTAGAATCTTTAAAAAATCATTGCAAAGCTTTCGCTCAATTCGACTGCACTGATAATAAATTAGACCCTTCACACGCTGATTTTGAC
>JBIIFQ010000034.1:0-8882 GCA_044237235.1 Rickettsiales bacterium | reverse complement strand
TCCAGAGATTGTACAAGAAACTGGGGCGCAAGTTCCGCTAGTTTCTGCAGAAGTGGCTGAGGTACAAGCATAAGGAATAGTTCCTGAATAACCTTTATCACAAGTAAAAGTTCCCGCACCAGAAAGCGGTTTATCTTTATATCCAGTTCCTGAGATTGTACAAGAAATTGCGTTGCAAGATGCTGACTGAGAATAAGTTCCAATATTTAGATTTCCTTCTTTACATCTATAAGTTGTGGAAGTCGCTCCCGAAGAAGTGGCAAAACCACTTTTACAATTTACAGTAACCGTTGTTGTTCCAGTGGTATAATTTACATAAGTCCCATCTGATATTGTTAGATTTGATCCAGATGCAATTGGGCATCTTGTTAATTGACAATAATTTGAAGCTCCGGGAGAAAATACTCCTATCGCAGAATTAGGTAATGAAGAATTTGCACTACAATTAAAATTCGCCGTAATCGCATTAGAATAACCATCAGCGTTGCAATAATAATCTTTATTACCGAACGCTATTGAGGTATTTTCTGCAAATCCAGTAATGCCAGCAGGCACTTTGCATGTTATCGGAGCACAATTATCCCTAGTTACCGATCCAATGCCAGAGGTGTTACAATACCAAGAATATGATCCGTAATACCCCTCTTTACAAGTTCCATCATTGCCACTTTTTCCCGCAACAACATCATTTCCATTTCTTAAATTTCGATTTAAAGAACCAGAAACGGTGCATTTTTTTAAAGTACAATTATTGGTTGTTAACCCATCAGCAGAAGCTGAGCAACTCCAACTGTAATTACCCTCAAACCCCAAAGCCGAATCACAATTTCCCAAAGGATTACCCGCTAGAGATGAAGATGTTCCCAAATCTACATCCCTGGAAACCATTCCCAAGCCCTTACCAACAGTACATTTGTTTTTGCATTGATTTAAAGAAACAGATCCAAAAGCAAATTTATCACAAGACCATTTATAATATCCTCCATAACCACTAGCACATTCACCATTTCCAGAAGTTCCAACACTTACATTTGTCTCTTTCATGCCAACTCCACCCTGAGCAACAGTTCCAACTATACAATATTTTCTACAATCATTTTTAGTTACCGCTCCTTCAACCAAACCAGAAGCTGGATTAACAGCGCAAGTCCAAGTATATTTACCATTATATCCAGCCGCTTCATCGCATTGACCATCACCCGAGAGACCAAAACCTACTTTTGTTTGCACCATGCCTTCACCACCCTGAGCATCAGTTCCAACAATACAAGAATTTTTACAATTATTAGTTGAAACGGCTCCAACTCCAGAATTAGAACAACTCCAAGAATAATAACCGCCATAACCCAAAGAACATTCACCAACTGAAGCTTGACCTAGTGAGCCTGAAGTCCCAGCATTGGCGGTTCTGGATTTCATTCCATCGACATTTCCAATATTACAAGTCAATGCCACACAATTATTAGTCGTGGTTGATTTTCCAGTAGTTGAACAAGTATAAGAATAATTTCCTGCAAATCCTTCGGAACACGCTCCTGTGCCCGAAGTATTATATTGAACGCTTAATGAAGACATTCCAAGACCTATTCCAACTGTGCATCTTCCATTTTCATAACAAAATCCAGATTTTATTCTTGGTGCACCATCTATACATGATACCAAAATCTTGCCACCCAAATAACCTGATCGACAATTAATTTCCGAATCACCATGTTTCACTTTAGATCTATAATTTCCTCCGCCCAAATCAACTTCGCCAGCAATTCCAAAAGCGGAAACATTGCAATCAGCGTAACAATAATCATTCACAGTTGAAACACCTTCTGAGCATGAATAACTATAAGATCCACTATATCCAGATTGACATGAACCACTGGTGGAAGAAGATTCAGATGGCACATTTGTTAATTCAAACATCCCCGAATAGCCACCAATTACACCACAAGTAGAAGATTTACAGCCACCTTGACTATCAGTAATTATTCCATTCGTACAAGTTATAATATATTCACCCTTAAATCCTGGTTTATCACAAGTTAACTTATTTACGCCATCGGAAATCGCAATCGAATTTATACCCGTAGCGCCAGCAAAATCGCATTTCTTTTTACAGTTTTGCGAAATTGTCGCTGTAAAATCAACTTCACTACAACTATACTTTAGGATTCCATCATAACTTGAATTTGTGCAATTAATACTTCCCTCCCCATTGGGAACGAATTTAGGATCTATCCCATCAGCCTCAACCCAACACGGGCAAGATGTGTGATAAATCCAGTTTCCATCTCTACCACATTTTTTTGCTGGAACTATTTTTGAATTTGGTGGCGCACATGCTTGAATGGAATATAAAATTTGACCATAAACAGCATCAGTGCTTAATGCTCCGTTGCTTTTTGAATATTGATAATTAGATCCCGCGCCTCTGCAAGGAATTAAGAAATCAGCTTTATAATCATTGATTAAAGAATTTCTGTCTTTAGAAAATAAAGTGTCATTGAAAGTTGCGTCGGAATTAATGCTTTTTACAAAAATATAATCACTTAAAGCTATTTTTTTTTGGCCAGAATCGATTCCAATAAAACTATTATCCATTTCATTTGGATTTGTCGGAAGAGAATTATAAGTTGAGGAATTAAAGTTGAACCCCCCCATTTTATCTTTACCAACAGTTAAAATTGCAAATATAGAATCATTCGAAATTATAACATTATTTTCTTTTATGCTGATTAAAGGGTCGGCAACTGAAGGCTCAGGAATTGCTCCAATAGTATCTATATTCGTGGCTCTTTTATCAACAACATAAACTATTTTAGAACCATATTGATCTTGAGCAAAATCCGAAGTTAATCCCAAAGCCTGGGTTGGGATTGTTCCGTATAATAAATTTCCAGCTGGATTAGCTAAGCTTCCCGATGCTACAGAATAAACTCCACCTTGTGAACTGCAACTTAGGTCGGGATTTCGCAATTCTGCTCCATAATCAACATCGGAACCTCTAATTCTCTCGATACCAGCTGGGCATGGTAAACGTTTTTTTTCTACAAGAAAAGAACCTAAAGATTTGTATATCGATTCAATTTTTTCTGAATCAGCTTTTTCTTTTTCTTGAGAATTTTGAACATTTGAAATTGCAACCGAACTCACCGCAACAATTACTACGGTTGACATTAGAACTGATAAGTCATTAAGGCTAAACGCCCTTTTAGGTTTATTTTTAAATTTTTGTTTTATTACATTTAAAAAATTTAATTTCATAGTTGTTGACTTTTAGCAAAGTAGCATTTAAATTCTCGCGTAATAAATTAATTCTTTATCGTTAAAACATTTCGTCGGGGATATAGCTCAGTTGGTAGAGCATCTGCTTTGCAAGCAGAGGGTCAGGAGTTCGAGCCTCCTTATCTCCACCATTAAATTCTTTTTTACAAAAACTCCAAAACTTGCTTTAACTAATTTCCATATCACCAAATTTTAACAAACTTTAATATAAATAATCTCCCATTTAATTGAACAAAAGGCAATAATTATTTTCAATTAATTCAAAAAAATTTGAATAATCCCAAAATTAGAATTTTGAACGAGTTTTTAAAGCAACCGATATCGTTCCCTCGTCAAGATAATCAATCTCGCTACCGATAGGAATTCCGTAGCCAAGTCGCGTTATTTTTAAATTAAATTCTTGCAAAAAATCAGCAATATAATGAGCGGTATTTTGACCATCAATGGTTGCTCCTGTTGCAATAATTATTTCAGAAAAATTATCATTTTTTACGCGAGAAATTAGTGAAGAAAAATTTAAATCCTCGATAGTTTTACCAGAAATTGCCGATAAATTTCCTCCCAAAACATGATATTTACCATGATAATTTTTTGACCTTTCTATCGCCCACAAATCGCCAACCTCTTCAACAATACACAAAATATTTTTATCACGATTATCATCTAAACAAATTGAACAAACCCTACCCTCATCTATATTTCCACATATTTCGCAATTATGAATTTTATCATTTAATTCGTTTAAATATTCAATTAAAGGTATTAAAAATTTTTCTTTATTTGAAGCCAATTCGAGCACAATTTTTTTACCAATTCTTGGTCCCATCCCAGGAAGTTTGGCAATAATTTTTGCCAAATTATCAATAACATTTTTTTGCATTTTTTTTAATAAAATTATTGACGAATCGCACAATCGGCGACAATTTGATATTTATAAATCGTAAGTTGCTCCAGTCCAACAGGTCCCCGCGCGTGAATCTTTCCCGTCGCAATTCCAACTTCGGCGCCAAAGCCAAATTCGCCACCATCGGCAAATTGGGTTGAAGCATTATGCATTACGATCGCCGAATTTACTTCATTCAAAAATTTTTGCGCCATTTCTTGATCTTCGGTAATTATACTTTCGGTGTGAGCTGACCCAAATTTGGCAATGTGAGAAATTGCTTCGTCAATATTTTCAACAATCTTGAGCGATAAAATCTTGTCGAGATATTCAGTGTAGAAATCTTTAATCGATGCTTTTTTAATTCTTTTATCAATTCGTCTCGAATCAATGCTTCCACGTACTTCACAACCAAGATTGGTTAGATCATCAATTAAAATTGGAATAATTTTTGAAGCAATTTTTTTATCAATTAAAACCGATTCAGTTGCGCCACAAATTCCAACTCGACGCATTTTAGCGTTTAGTAAAATTTTTCGCGCTTTTGCAAAATCAGCTTTTTCATGAATGTAAGTATGGCAATTGCCATCGAGATGTTTGAAAATTGGAATTTTACTTAATTTTGAAACCGCCAATATCAATGATTTTCCACCTCTTGGAATCACAACATCGATAAATTTATCCATTTTTAAAAGACCTTTTACCAAATCGCGATGAGGATTTTTACAAAATGTAATTGCATTTTCATTAACATTAAATTTTTTTAAAGCTTCTTGAAAAAAACTTGCCAAAATTTTTGAACTATTTAGCGCTTCCGAACCTGAGCGTAAAATTGCCACATTGCCCGATTTTATTGAAAGCCCCGCCACATCCAAAGTAACATTTGGACGCGCCTCATAAATCGTCAAAAGCACGCCAATTGGCGTTGAAATTCGCTTAATATTTAAGCCATTTGGACGGTTAGTTTCAAAAATTATTTTACCCACCGGATCGGGAAGTTTTATGATTTCATCAATTGATTTTGCCATCGCCAAAATCTTATCTTTATTTAAAATTAAACGATCAATTTTGGAAGATTCAAGTTGATTTTTCTGAGCATTTTTAACATCAATTTCATTGGCTTCAAGAATTTTTTCTTGATTTGAAATTATTAAATTTTTTACTTCTAAAAGAATATTATTTTTGGTTTTTTCATCAAGTAAAGCCATTGATTTTACTGATTCCTTTGCCTTTTGACAAATCTCTAAAATTTCAGCCTTTAATTGGTTCATAAAAAGATAAAAATTGAATTATATAAGAAAAAAATATTAAACCAACGAAACTAATAATTGCGATCGATAAAATTGACAAAATCAAATTTGAATCGAAATCAATTTTTTTGGCAATCGATAATTTTTTAGAATTGGAATTATCGACCTCTTTGTTAAGAAAAATTTTAATTATTTTAATTGAAAAAGCCAACAATGTTACAAAATTCAACAAATAAATAATTAGAGAAAAATATAATTTATTTTTAATAATGTAAAAAATAATAAAAAATTTATCAACCGTTGAAATTGAAGGCGACAAGCCAGTTAATGAAAAAATTGAAAAGAATAAAATGCATGATGTAATTGGCATTAAATAAAACAAACCTTTGTAGTTTTTTTCGTTAGATTTTTTAAAATAAATTTCAAAATTTGCCAAGCAAAAAAATATTAAAATGAAGTTAATTATGAAGGCAAAAAAAGAAATAAAAGCATAATTAAATTTACCAGCAAGATGAATTAAAATTGAAAAAATTAAAAAATTAAATTGATGCACAAAAAGGAAAAAAGATGAGGCTTTTAGGTCTCTTTCTTTGAATATAAAGAACGAAGTTATTGCGATATTTATTAAAAATAAAATTTCAAAAAACTTGGTGCCATAAACTTTTGCTAAAACAGCAAAACCCTTGATTCCGTAAATATAATTAATAATTTTCAGAAAAACAAAACCACTGGAAAACCCATATGCCATTAAAAAAATTACAAACAAAGAAAGTCCATCGAAATTAATGTTTTTAAAAAAAATATAAAATGGCATCATCATCGCTAAAAACAATCCAAAAAAGAATAAAAGAAAAATTATTCCGTGATAAAATTCATCATAATTTAATGGTAAAATTATTTTATCAACAAACTCAATTTGACCATTGATTTTAAAGGTTGCAACCGTTGCCAAAAAGATTAAAAAGCTTTCAAAATAAAGTAAAAAAGTGAAAGATTTAGTTAATTTATTTTCAACTTTATGAAAATATTTTATACCAAAAAAGTGACTCGAAACAATCAAGCAAATATAAAAAAACAAAATCGTAAAGAGGTTTTTACTTAGAATAAGTAAGTTCAGAAAACTCACTATTAAAACAAAAAATTCTTTAAAATAATCGGCATTTTTATCGCTAATAACTTCAAAAAACTTTTTGGAATAAAAGGCAAATAGCAACCAAATAAAGCCAATTAAAAATAAAAACAAAATACTTATTTTATCGGCGTAAAGAGCCAGAGAAACGCCCCTTATTGATTCTGAAATGGTAAAAACATTGAAACCTTTTGCGAAATAATCGGCGCCTTGAAATACGTTAACTAAATATAAAATCGGAAAAAGACGATAACAAAAATTATAAAAACCTTGAGAATGCTTGAAAAATCTAAGCGTAAACCAACTTAAAATTGGTAAAATTGCAATTATAAATAACAATAATTTTCCATTACTCATAATCAAAAAATCAAATTGTGTTTGCTAATAAAAAAGATGCAAATCTGAGCGCCATGTTGTTCATCGTCTCAGATAATAATGCATTAGTATAAATTGTTATAATTAAAATCCAAAAACTTACGACTTGCAAATAATCAATATTTTTATTAGCGGAATTGCTCTCTTGAATATTTTTAGGCTGATCCTTTTCGAGCACTGAATCTATTATCTTCATGGCAATATTTAATTGCGCATAATTTGAGAAAATCAAAGCAATTATCATGATTATTTTTAAACTATAATCCATACTGGCAAGCGCCATATACCAATAGCCAAAAAATAAAAAAGTAAGAGGCAAGCCGGCAATAAAAATTATAATTAATTTCAGCGGAATTCCGCATAAATTATTGTCGCGAACCACTTTAAATATTTTATCAATTGAAGAGCTTTGATAGTTTTTTTTAATATAACTAGCAAAGAGAAATATAAAAAAATTAACCAAGGAAAAATTTAATAAAAAGAAAAATAATGATTGCATTGACTCTACAGACTGCATACCAATCGCCGAAATCATAAAACCAATATTACCAATCGAAAAAAATGCACAAATTAATTTTAAATGATCCTCTTTGATAAGCTTGATTGAAGAATAAATAACCAAGGAAAAACCGAGCAAAATCATAATCGGCGAAAACTCATATTGCGTAAATAAAAAATTATTTCCGAAGAAAAAATAAATAAATTTAAGAGTTAAAAATAAGCCGATTAAAATTTTTATAAAAAAGGCGTCGATCACTAGAAAACTGGCAACTAAACTATTGCTTTTTATTTTTTCAAAATACTGCCAAAGCGGGAAAAACTTGGTAATTAATGCCAAAGAAAATAAAATCAAAATTACAAATAAAAACCAAATTTTATTGGCGGGTAATAAAAATAAATTATCAACAATTTTGTCGAAATTTAATTCGCCAAAAGTTAAAAAAATTGCAAAAAAACAAATCAAAATAAGAATTGATGATACTGAACTCAAGCAAAAATTTTTGAAGGAAATATTTAGCAATTTACTGTTGTAAGAAATGGTGGCAATAGCAAAAAAAGCAAATGAATGAATCTCAATAAAAAGATATAAATTAAATAAATTATTCGAAGTTAAAATTCCGACTAAACTAAATAAATTTAACAAAAAAACTGAATAAAAATTGGCTTGATTTCTTTTGTTTAAAGCACTTTCAATGTCGCTTCGGTAAAAAATTAACATTAAAAATTCTAAGAAAATTATTAGAAATAAAAATATTACTCCGACCAAGTCCAGACTAAATTCAAGCGTGATTGATAATAAAGATAATTCATAATCATTTTTGATTTTTTCGTAAATTAAAATATCGGGAAATATTTTTAAAACTAATCCGAGTAAAATAACAACTGTTGCCAAGGAAATCAAAAAACAAATATTTCTAATTTGAAAAATTTGACATAGCAAAGAGGCGAAGAGTGGTAAAAAAATTAAAAGATAAATATTGGATATGGTTCCAATTTCCATCGCTCAAATATTAAGGTTAATAAAAGCAATTTTTATGTTTAATTTAAAGAAATTAAATTTACAAAAGCATCAAAAAATTATTTTTTGTGTTTTTTTATCAATTCAACAAATTCTTCAAATAAATAAAAGCTGTCGCTTGGTCCGGGTGAACTTTCGGGATGATATTGCACCGAAAATGCCGGTTTATTTTTTAATTTTATACCTTCAATCGTGTTATCAAAAAGTGAAATGTGAGTAATCTCGACATTGTTTGGTAAAGTGTCTTTATCAACACAAAATCCATGATTTTGACTAGTTATTTCAACTTTTTTTGAACGCAAATCTTGAACTGGATGATTGGCTCCGCGATGCCCTTGATGCATTTTTACAGTTTGTGCCCCAACCGCTAATGCCAACAATTGATGCCCTAAACAAATTCCAAAAAGTGGAATATTTTTTTCCAAAACTTTTTGAATGGTGGCAAGA
>JBIIFQ010000033.1:0-9038 GCA_044237235.1 Rickettsiales bacterium | reverse complement strand
AAATCAATCTGATATTATTGAAGCTAAAAGGGAAAAATATTTGAAGGAAGATGTTTTAAAAGACTTGGAAAAAGTGGGTAATGAATATAAAATAGATGAAGCCAAAAAGGCGCTCACAGAGGCAATTAAAGCTAAATATGTTGGAAATGCAGAGGGTATTAAAGAAAAAAATAGTACAATTTCTACCTTATCAAATGCAGATGATTTTGCTAATTTTATAAAAAATGAATTTCAAGATCGTAAAGAATTTGATGATATTGTAATTAAAATCGCAATATCAGTGCAAAAAGATGAGATTGCCCAGACTGTTGTTAGAAGCCCTTTTCATCGAGTGCGTCCTGAAGCGGTAATTTCGGGGGGTGATGCGATGGGAGTAAGTAATGTGACCCATGTTGCAACGGGACAAAAAGTTGGAGCTGAACCAACTAAAACTCGTGCATCGGTTCCGCCAACTGGTGCATCGCCATCGCTATAATTACAAAAACTAAATTTATTAATAAATGTTGCAAAAAAAAATTATTCATAATCTTGTTTTTGATTTTGCCCTATTGGAAAATCAACAGGATTTAGATAATTTTTTGGGATTGATAAAAGACGGCTCTGTTATTGCCATCGACACGGAATTCACGCGAAGAACTACTTATTATCCGATTTTATCCACAATTCAAATTGCTTTAAAAAATTCAGATAATTCAAAAATTGCGGTGATTGTTGATGTGTTGCGGTGTCAAGATTTATCGGAGTTGATCAATAAAATTAATAATCCAAAAATTACAAAAATTTTACACTCATCCACCCAAGATTTACAAATTTTCTATCAAATTTCTAAGAATTATCCGCAAAATATTTGCGACACGCAAATTATGGCAAATTTTTGTCAAAAAGATTTCAATGTTGGCTATTCAACTTTGGTTAAAGAAATTTTTGCAATTGAAATTTCTAAGGAAATGCAAATTAGCAATTGGCAACAACGCCCCCTAAATAAGAATCAAATTGATTATGCTTTAGTCGATGTAATTTTTTTGCATGAAATTTATGAAAATTTTCTCAAATTTCTGCAACAAAATAATCAAGTGAGTTGGTTCGAAGAAGAAATGAAAGATTTTGTTAATAAATCTTTAGATGAAAATAGTAAAAATCTAATGCGTCAAATTTCAACTCGCGGTAAGTCAAAAAAGCAAATTGCTCAACTTAATAATTTGGTTTTGTTACGCGAAAAATTTGCACAAATACAAAATATTCCGCGCGAACATTTACTAAAAAATGAAGATCTCGAAAAGATTGTCGAAAATTTTGAAAATTTTAATTTTCACAAATTAAATTTAAAAAATATTTTTGTTGATGAAATTAAAAAAGCACTGAAAATCGATGAAAATTTTGTTGATAATAATGATGATTTCTTTATGAATGAAAATCATAAAAAAATTGTGAATCAAATTAAATCTATAACATCAAAATTTGCCCAAAAATATAAAATTAAAGAGCAATTTTTGTTGAGTAGTAATCAAATTAAGAAAATCGTTCAACATAATGAGGTTAAAGGCGAAATGAGTCTTTGGCGTTATGAAATTTTGGGAAAAGAAATCGAAAATATTATTGAAAAATATGAAAATAATTGTTGCTAATTGGAAAATGAATCACGGCTTTGAAGAGGTCGACGAATGGATCGAAGCCTTTTATAAAGTATATTCAAATAGTTTAAAAAGTGAAAAACAAATTGAGGTGGTGCTTTGTCCGCCTTCGGTTTTAATCGATTATATCGATAGTGAGCTAATCGAAGATGGTTTTCATTTTCTTGAATATGTTGCCGATAAACAAGGGCGTCAAGTTGATGATTTTGGAGTTGAAGAAATCGCTAAATATGTTTACGAAGCGCGTCCATTAAAGCTTGGAGCGCAAGATTGCGGATTCGAAGAAAGTGGTCAATTTACGGGAGATATTAGTGCCAAACTTTTGTGTGAAGTAAATTGCGAATATGTAATTGTTGGTCATTCTGAACGTAGAAAATTTCATTATGAGTCGAATGAAATTGTTGCCAAAAAGGCTTTAACGGCTTCTCAAAATAATATAATTCCAATAATTTGTGTGGGCGAATCAAAAGAAGTTCGTGATCAAAATCAACATTTTAATTTTGTTAAAGAGCAAATTTTAAAATCGATTCCATCGACAAAAACTAGAAAAATTGTTGTCGCTTACGAGCCAATTTGGGCGATCGGAACCGGAGAAACTGCGCAAATTTCCCAAATCGAAGAAATGGTAAAATTTATTTACCAAATTTATGAAAATGAAATTAAGGAACTTGTCGAGGAATTTTCGGTAATTTATGGTGGTTCGGTTAATTCTGAAAATTCAGCGGAAATACTAAATATTAACGGAGTTGAGGGTTTGTTGGTTGGAAAATCTAGTCTCGACATCGAAGAATTTACAAAAATTTTGATGAGTCAATAACGACAATGTTAATGAAAAAAAATGTCAAAAATGGCGTTAAATCCCAAATAATTTCTTGGCAAAATCCTGTTAAAATTGCTCAAATAATTTCACAAAATTACCAAGAAAATTGGGTTTTTTTATATTCCGCTCTGCATCAAGAAAAATCTAATTCAAAATCTTATATTGCACTTTTTGAGAAGCAAAAATATAGCGGAAATGATTTTAAAAAATTACAAGAAATTATCGAAAAATCTGATAATGAAATGTGGTTTGGAGGCTTGAGCTACGAAGTTGCAAATCAATTCGAGCAATTACCAAAAACCACAAAATCTTTTATTGAAATGGAAGAGATTTTTTTTAGTAATTTTGAATTAATATTGGAATTTAATCATGACAAACAGCAATTAACAGCTATTTTTAAAAGT
This sequence comes from Rickettsiales bacterium, assembly GCA_044237235.1. GTDB lineage: Bacteria > Pseudomonadota > Alphaproteobacteria > Rickettsiales > UBA1997 > CAILUF01. The sequence continues at coordinate 6,183 of JBIIFQ010000033.1, read as the reverse complement.
AAATTTTTTTTAGATAAATTGTTGGAATATAAATTTTTAATTGAAAATTGTGAATTACCAATAGTTAAAAAAGTTTCTACAAATTTTATTGATGAATCATATAAATCAACAATAAATTTATTAAAAAAAATGATTATGGCGGGGGATTTTTTTCAAGCCAATTTAACCCGTAAATTTTTTGGAAATTTTCAAAAAGAAACTTCGCAAAATGAAAATTTTAAATTATTTCTTGAGCTTACGAAGCAAAGCCCTGCTAACTATTCGGCTTTTATGAAATTTGATGATAATTTTATAATTTCTTCAAGCCCAGAATTATTTTTAAAAAGCGTTAATGGTAAAATTATTTCTCGCCCAATTAAAGGCACTATTAAGCGTGGAAAAAATCCGCAAGAAGATCGAGAAAATAAAAAATATTTACAAAATTCCCTAAAAGAAAAATCCGAAAATTTAATGATTGTTGATTTGGTTCGCAACGATTTATCGCGGGTTTGTGAGCCATCGACTATTAAAGTAAAAAAGCTTTTTAATATCGCAACTTACAAAACAATTTATCATTTATCTTCGGAAATTCATGGTAAAATTGCCAAAGAGTTTTCAATTTTTGATGCGGTTCGAACATGCTTCCCAGCTGGTTCAATGACGGGTGCGCCCAAAATTAAATCGATGGAAGTTCTAAGTAATTTGGAAAAAATAAATCGTGGAATTTATAGTGGCGCCATTGGTTATTTTAAAAATAATAATGAGTTAAATTTGGCGGTGGTTATTCGCACTTTAATTATAAAGAAAGATTGCTTTGAATTTCAAGTTGGTGGTGCGATAACATTTGATTCTGATGCCGATTTAGAGCTAGAGGAGACTTATTCCAAAGCCTCAGCAATCATGAAAATTTTACAATTAAAAAAAATTAATTTTTCTTAGCTTGGATCTCAAAATTGACTAAAATTTCATCTAAAACACCATTCGATTTATTGATATTTTTGTCGCCAATATTGAAATCGCTTCTTTTCAAAACTACGGTTCCAAGCGCATGGGCAAAGCGTTCAGTTATGGCTTTTAAATTAAAATTTAAAACAATCGGAACATCTTTCCCCTTAAGTTGTAAAATTCCCTTGGCAGAAAAATTATTTTTTCCGGGCATTGCCACAAAATTAGAGGATTTAAAAATAGCTTTTGGATATGTTGCGGTGGCAAGCCAGCCAACGCTTTTTGCAGTCTCAACCGCTTCTAAAAATGGAATTTCAATTGAGCTAGTATCGACTTCAATTTCCACTGAATTTTTATCAAGTGTATTTGGATCAAAATTTATTTTGCCGGTAAATTTTTTGAAAGCGCCATTTACCTTAGAGCCACTTTGCGTTGCTTCGAATTCAATTTTACTTTTATTGTCAATAATTTGCCATGCGGAATCTGAATTATTGGTTTGATTATTTTCTCCTTGATAAATTGCTTCGCATTCAATTTGCAAACTTACTTCGTCGGAAATTCCGGGGATGCCATAATTTATTCCAAAGAGCGAACGTTTTATTTTGCCAGAAATTGTCATGCCAATGGTTTTATTTTGAGTAATTGGATTTTTACCAATTTTATTAATTTTGACGTCGAGAGTTATGGATTTTGAATTTTCTTTAATAGTTAATAATCCCGTAACCTTAGCCCCAGAAGAGCCCGAAGCTCTAATGCTGGTACTTTTAAAAAGGGCAATCGGAAATTTTTCAACATTAAAAAAATCAGCACTTTTTAAATGAGTATCGAATTTTGTAAAGCCCGTCGTAATTGAATTAGTTTTAATTACAACTTCCACTGAACTATTTTGAGGATTGCGTTCGTCGATAATAATCTTGCCATCAACTTCGCTAAATTTTCCACTCGGGCTCGAAAAACCAAAGTGATTTGCCGACCAATTGACATTGGCGTGCATTGGATCAATCTTATACAAATCGGCGCCATTTGCCAAATTGACGAAGCACAAAAAATTGACAATAATTAATAATAATTTTTTCATAATTTATATTTTTTTATAACCGCAAATTTTAATTTCAAAAGCGTCAAGACCAATTACGGATTTTTTGGAATTGGTTAATAAGGTCAAATTTTTAATGCCCAAATCAGCAAGAATTTGTGCGCCCGTGCCATAATTACGCAAGGTTTTTAGATTTGGTAATGAATTTATAACATTGTCAAAAAATAAGTCTTCAATTTTCTCGTGAGGTTGTCGAATAATTACAATAACACCACTATTTAATTTTGATATTTTATTTAAAGCTTTTCGTAAAGAACCACTTCGCGGATTATTGTTTTCGTCGAGACAGTCGGCTAGTATGTTAAGGTGGTGCATTCTAACCAAAGTTGGTTTTTCTTGATTAATTTGCCCTTTTATTAAAGCCAAATGTTCGACATTATCAATTTTGCTACGATAAATTTTAGCGGTAAATTCGCCAAAATTTTTGCTGTTAAATTTACGTTCGGAAATTAATTCAATAATTTTTTCTTTTTTGCGTCGATATTCAATTAAATCAGCAATGGTGGCAATTTTTAGATCATGTTTTTTAGAAAATTTTATGAGATCGGGAAGTCGAGCCATCGTTCCATCTTCATTCATAATTTCGCAAATTACGCCAGATGGATTAAGCCCTGCCAACCGAGCAATATCAACCGAAGCTTCGGTGTGTCCAGCCCGCACTAAAACCCCGCCATTTTGGGCTTTAAGTGGGAAAATATGCCCCGGACTGACGATTGATTCTTTGCCTTTATTTGAATCGATTGCAACAAGAATTGTTTTGGCGCGATCTTGCGCCGAAATGCCCGTGGCAATGCCATCCTTTGCTTCAATTGAGATGGTAAAGGCGGTGCGGTGACGCGATTCGTTGTTGAGTGCCATTAACGGTAATTCAAGTTGATTAACCCTTGATTCTTCAAGCGCCAAGCAAATTAAACCGCGACCAAATTTTGCCATGAAATTAATTTTTTGATCATCGCACATTTGAGCGGGAATAACTAAATCACCTTCATTTTCACGATTCTCATCATCTACTAAAATAAACATTTTGCCATTTTTAGCGTCATCGATTATTTCTTGAATGGTGGCCAAACTCCTTTTTTGAGAGGTTGCGGAACTTTTATTTTGAGTCATGATTTTTTATAAGTTGAAATAAATAACGAGCAATTAAATCGATTTCTAAATTTACTAAATCGCCGACCTTGGAATATTGAAAAACAGTGTTTTCCATGGTGTGTTTTATAATATTAATTGAAAAAGTTTTGGCGCTAACTTCGTTAATTGTTAAAGAGGTGCCGTTGATTGTAATTGAGCCTTTCGGAGCGATAAATTTTTGTAAATCTTTTGGAATTTCAAAATCAAATTTCCAAGATTCTTTAATATTTTTTATGGCGATTATTTTAGCAACATTATCAACGTGACCTGAAACCAAATGTCCGCCAAATTCATCATTTAAGCGCATCGAAAATTCAAGATTAATTTTATCGTTAATTTGCCAATCTTTGAGGGTGGTTTTATTGCATGTTTCTTGTGATGCTTGAAAAGATAAATGTAAATTATTTTTCAAAATCTTTTGCGAAATTAAAGTAAGACAAATGCCATTGCAAGCAATAGAACAGCCGATTTTAAGACTCCGTTTAATATCAGATTTTTTAATTTCTAAAATCAAAAGCGCATCTTTTTTTGCGTTGAATTCTAAATTTTTAAGTGTCGCTAAATTGGTAATAATTCCTGTAAACATTTTTTTATTTAATTGATTCGGCAATAATTTTTTTTAATTTTTTAAGAGCACTTTCTTCAATTTGCCTAATTCTTTCACGCGAAACTTTGTAATGTTGACTAAGCTCTTCGAGAGTTTGCGAATCTTCGGAAAGTTGTCTTTTAAAAATAATTTCTTGCTCGCGAAGATTAAGTTGTTCAAAAGCTTTTTTAAACAAATTTCTTTTCTGTTCTTTTTGTTGATTTTCAATTGAAATTTGTTCTTGATTAGGGCGAGTATCTGCCAGTAAATCCATGGATTCAAGACCCTCTCCATCTTCGCCAATTTTGTGATTTAACGATGAATCGCTTTGCGTTAAACGTGAATTCATATCAACCACTTCTTGCGAAGAAACATTTAAAGTCTCGGCGATATGTTTAATTTTTTCTTGCGAAAGATCGAACTCATTGCTTTGAACGCCGAGTTTTCTTTTAATTTTTCCAAGGTTAAAAAATAATTTTTTTTGAGCGGAAGTGGTGCCGATTTTGACTAATGACCAAGAGCGCAAAACATAATCTTGAATGAAAGCACGAATCCACCACATTGAATAAGTTGAAAAGCGAAAACCTTGGCGTGGTTCAAATTTTTTTAAAGCTTGAATTAATCCCATATTGCCTTCGGCGACTAAGTCGGCGGTGGGCAATCCGTAATTTTTAAATTTATTGGCAATTTTTACCACTAAACGTAAATGGCTCTGAATAAGCATTTTGCCAGCTTCACTGTCATTATGTTCAGCAAAACGAATGGCATAATCATATTCTTGTTCGGGAGTGAGAAGTGGAAATTTTTGAATTTCTTGAAGATATTTTTTGAATCCATCGGCATTTTTGGAAGGGCTAACTTTCGCCAAGCTTACCTTATTTTCAATGTTTGAATCGAGTTTTTTTATCATGATAAAAATATAATTTTTAAAATATTATTGTATTTTTATTTTAAATAAAATCAAGATCGAAGCTTTAAAAATTTTAAATAAATACCACTAAACTCCCGTAATCTCAATTTTATATTTTTTTGAAAAATAGGTAAAAATTTCTTTACGTTCGCTGGCTTTTATAACGCGATTGAAAACTGCAACTTCGGAGATATTCCCAGAAAAGCCATTTAGACCATTTTTATTGGACCCAAGAGTAATTCCAGCTAGCTGGTTAGTCCCAGTAGAGGCTATATCAGAGTTATCAACCATTGTAGTGGTACTATTTATAAAAACTTTAGAATTTGAACCGTTAAAATATATCGCAATCACATATTCTCCCGAATTTGAAAAACCACTTGAATAAGGCTTTGAAATAGGTGCCGCATCTCCCATATTAATTTGAACCGCATCTGATTTTATTGAAAATGAAAAAGTGGCAGAATTGCCATCGAAAATTGTTTTGTAATTTGATGCATCCGGAATGTAATTGAGTTTGATTACTAAAAAAACAGTGGCTTGCGAAGAGGCGCCTTGAGAAAAGTTGGCGAGAGATAATTTGGAAGAGCCATTAAATTTTAGTGCTGGAATTTTATTGATAGAAGATTGTGTATAAGTAACGCCAGTGGCAGTTGGTTGATTTGCGCCACTAAGTATTGAGTTAGGACTAATATCTTTCCATATTGAAATGCTATTTCCGTCTTTGAGCTCTGATTGATTCAAAGATTCTTTTTGAGAGGTTTCATACCATGCCAATAATCCCTGCATTTGTTGGATTGGAGATTTTGCGGTTATGCCTCGAGCATTAGAAATTTGTGCCGATCTTACTAAGTTATAACCTTGATTGACGCCAATCATCAGGATGCCGATGATCAAAATTACAATTGATAATTCGATCAATGAAAATGCAGATTTTTTGGTTTTTTTATTAGAATTTTTTTTAAACATTTGTGATAGAAATTATTATGAAATATTTTCTATCACTTATATTTTGTTATTGAAAAAAAATCCAGTAATTATTGCAATTCATTCCAAGTTAAGACTGGAGTTTTGGCGGCGCGAACATCGTCAAGCCTTTTTCTTGGTGTGCTCAAAGGATATTGATGAAATTTATCACCGCGACCTTCCTCGATTTCTTTAGCGATATAAAGCATGGTATTTACAAAATTATCGATAGTCTCTCTCGTCTCAGTTTCTGTAGGCTCAATCAACATTGCTCCTTGCACCACAATTGGGAAAAATACTGTCATTGGATGAATACCAAATTCAATCAAAGCCTTTGCAACATCAAGCGTCGAAAGCCCTTTAGCTTTTTGAATTTTATCGGTTAACAAACATTCATGCATGCAATTTCCAGGGAATGGAACGTGAAAATGATTTTTCAATTTTGCTAAAACATAATTCGCTGAAATTACCGCATCTTCGGCAACTTTTTGCAAACCATCTGCGCCATGAGATAGCATGTAAGTAAGAGCGCGAACATGCATGCCAAATTGTCCGTTAAAGCCTTTAACTTTT
>JBIIFQ010000032.1:0-9041 GCA_044237235.1 Rickettsiales bacterium | reverse complement strand
ATCCATTTCTTTGTTTAATCCGCTGTTGGTAGCTCCACTAAAAGAATCAAACTCTGGCACATCATATTTTTTAAGATCAGCCTTACACTCTCTAATCCTCTCGACACCACCATCTTTATTAGCATAAATTTCTTGTTGAAAAATTAATGGCGTTAAAAAAACCGCAATTAAAATAATTTTAACAATGTATTTAATTGAAAATTTTCTCACTATTTTGAATTAATATTACTTAATTTTTCATTAAAAATTGGTAACCAATCTTTTGGATTTTCTCCAAACTCATTCATCACCTCATCAAGAATTGCAACGGTATCTGCCCTACCCGAGAGAATATTGATAAAACTCTCCATTCCGCTTAAATCTATTTTGGCAACAACACCATCATTATCTTGTTTTACCAAAAAAAATCTCGAAGATGGATCTGTAGTTCTAACAATATTATATTCTCTTTCCGATAATCTAAAAACCGATTTATATACCGAAGTCGCCTTAAGATTTGGCAAAAATATTTGAGTCGCAGTTTGTTGCACAAGAGTGTCAGAAATACTACTCTTCGTAGCATCTTCAACTGATTGAGTGGCAAAAACCACCATGGCATTTAATTTTCTCAAAACTTTTAACCAATCTTTAATTTTCGGTGCAAAAACTGGATTATCAATTAACGCCCACGCCTCATCAAGAACAATCATTGTTGGCTCTCCGCGAATAGAATTTTGTATTCTATGAAATAAATAAAGCAGAACTGGCCCTAAAGCATCTTTATCTTGTAAAATGTGAGCCATCTCTATTCCGAATGTTCTGGCAGAGTTAAAATCGATTAAATCTAAATCATTGTCAAATAATTTAGCGTGAGAACCGTTTGAATGCCACTTGGCAAGTCTTCCCGCAATAGTTCCCGGACCCGTCAAACCCATAAAAGGAGCAATGTTTCTTAATTTTCTTTTTTCTTGAGGAATTTTAAAATTACCTGCCACCGCTTCATTTATTCTATCAACTTCATGTGCGGGAATAGATTTACCATCATTCGATACGAGAGCTTTTAAAAATTCAATTAAAAAAGTTCTATTTTCAAGCGTATCTTCGATTTGAAATGGATTAAATCCTGAAGTCTTTGAAGCACTTGGAATTATATAAACTCCGCCAATCGCTCTAACAAAAATTTCGGCGCCACGATCTTTATCAAAGAAAAATAATTTTGGTTTGAATTTTTGCGATTGGGCACATAAAAAATTTAATAACACTGTTTTACCCGCCCCAGTTGGACCAACAATCATGGTATGTCCAACATCTCTTACGTGAAAATTAAAAAAATATGGCGTCCCCGACGAAGTATTCAAAACCGTAAGTGCGTTGCCCCAATGATTATTGTTTCTTTTGCCAGTAGGATAATTATGAAAAGAAGCGAAGGAAGCGACATTCAAAGTATTTACCGTTGATCTCCTCGCCATATAATCGCTATTGCCAGGAAGTTGCGACCAATAAGCTGGCTCAAGATTAATTTTTTCTCTAACGCCACTTATTCCAGAATTTGACAATTGCACCATTGCCAATGATAATGAAGTTTCAAGTTTTTTTATAGAATCTTGGATGCATAAAATAGTCAAATGATGTAATCCAAAAGCAAATTCACCACTCATTGCCGAATCAAGGGCTTCATCGATAGCCTGAATTTGAGAAGTAGCAACGTCTTCGGACTGAGTTAATCTTCTTTGTTGTAATTGCATTGAGCTTATCGCGATGGCTCGATCCGTGAAAGAAAATGATTGGCTAATTATTAGCTCAAAAGGCATTTGCATAAATCCATCTAATATACCGGCATGACTTGAGGGCCTATATTCTTTAACCGAGACAACACCAGCATATTTGATTTCACTTAATTTGTGAACCTCGATTGATTTTTTACCAAAATAAAGTCTGTTTAAAGGAAGATAGTGAGAAATATCGCCCAATGGAATTAAAAGAGATTGAGAGTTTCCACAATTCGCAATTCGAGCCAAAAATTCTAAAATTTCTGAAAAAAATCCATTCTCCGATTCTTTAATTTCAAGCACTTCGGCACTATAATTTGAAAAACCACTAACAATTCTTTCGGTAATCTCCTCAAGTTCTTCAAAGGCTTCATTCATAAAATTTTCCCAAGAAGCCTTATCGGCTTGATGCTGAATTTTTGTTATCATATTTTGAATGCCGGAGATTCCGCCCTTACTCAGACCTCTTATAATCGTAAAATAATGCTCATTCATATAGCATTCCGAATCCGAATGTTTTCGCCTCCAAGCTTCATTTAAATCCTTACTAAATCCTTCAGGCATTTCACCATCTGGAAAGCCTTTTTCCTTGCGCCTTATTGTATGAAAATATAATGAAAAATTTCCTGAGGACATGCTTTTTAGAAGATTATTCCGCGTTCTTTTTCTTATATCAACATCAATATCATCAGCGGTTTCAAACGAAAATCCTTTGATTTTTATAACTCTAATAAGCCTCTCATCATGCGTCATTAAAGTGTTAAAATTCCAATGACATTTATATGGAATAAAATGTGCCATTGAAACTTCTTTTTGAGCTACTTTATGTTTTTTGGTTTTAAGAGTTGAAAGACGCATTTTTGTTATTTTTTTCTAAAAATTTATTATTATTATTTTTATTCAAAATAATTAATAATGCAATCGCTGGAATTGCTAATAATCCTGAAAATATGAAAAAATTTATCCATCCGAAATAACTCGCATAAAATCCAGATGATGAAGATAAAACGCTTCTGGCAATTGAAGATATCGATGAAAATAGAGCATATTGGGTTGAACTAAATTTTAAATTACAAATACTACTCAAATATCCAACAAATATTACATCACCAATACCGCCACAAAAATTTTCAATAAAAACAATCGCATAAAGAGAGCTAATAGTTTTTTCGGTTACAACCAAATAAATGAATGAAAAATTGGAAACCGCTTGAAGAATTGTTGCTAACCACAACGCTTTATGTATTCCAATTTTTTTAGAAATAATTCCTCCCGCGTAAACTCCGACAAGAACCGCAAACAATCCAAAGGTCTTTAATATGGTGGCAATTTCAGTTTTAGTATATCCGATCTCTAGTAAAAATGGCAATGTTAAATTACCGACAAATGCGTCGGCGAGTTTAAATAAAACAATAAAAAATAAAATTGAGATCCAATTTTTTCTCGAAGAAAAATTTCTAAGCGGTCGAATGATAAACTTAATAAACCAAATTTTAAAATGATATTTTCGCGGATGCCAATTAACCCGAGTTTCTTTGGCAAATAATGTAGACAAAATGCACAATAACATAAAGCCTGACATCATTAAATAAACTAAATCCCACCTAATTTTATCCGACAAAGCTAACGCTAGCGAGCCCGAAATCAACATGCCAATTCTATAACCGTAAATGTAATATCCTGACGCCAAAGCCTGCTCTTCTTTTTTTATTAACTCTATTCTGTAGCCATCGATAACAATATCCTGAGTTGCCGAAATGCAAGCGACCAAAAAAGATAAAATTGCGATTCCCTTTAAAGATCCGATTTCACCAAAAATTCCTAGTAAAAAAATTAATATGGCCAATAAAATTTGCGTGATAAATATCCAAGAGCGACGGTTGCCAAGTTTTTTTGTAAAATATGGAACAGATAGAGAGTCAACGACTGGAGCAACAAATATTTTTAAGGAATAAGGCAGGCTTACCAAAGATAAAAAACCAATAATTTTCAAGTCAAAACCTTTGTCGACCAACAAGGCTTTAAGAGTTGATAATATTAGCGTAATTGGAATTCCCGAACTTATTCCGAGAAAAAAAATTACCAAAAAATTCTTTTTTTTATTTGAAAGCATTGATTAATTTGTGCAAATTTTATATTAATTAATTATTTTTCTTGTAAAAAAGAATTAAATGCAACATTTTTATAATATTAATTTTTAAAAAAAACAAATTTCATAAATAAAATGCTAAATCACAAAGATTCATCGACTATTTACGGAACTACAATTTTATCAGTTCGCAAAAACAATCAAGTTGCGATAGCGGGTGACGGTCAAGTTTCTTTAGGCTCAACCGTTTTAAAATCAAATGCTAAAAAAATTCGTTTTTTAGGCGATGGCTCAATTATCGGCGGATTTGCTGGCGCAACTGCCGACGCCTTCACTTTATTTGAAAGATTAGAAAGTAAACTTGAACAATATCCCAATCAGTTAATGCGCTCTTGTGTTGAATTAGCCAAAGATTGGAGAACTGATAAATATTTACGAAGACTCGAAGCGATGATGATTGTTGTTGATAAAAATATTTCATTAGTTTTAACCGGAAATGGCGATGTTCTTGAGCCCGAAGATGGAATAATTGGCATTGGATCAGGCGGAAATTATGCTTTATCCGCAGCTCGTGCGTTGGTAGATTTTGACTTAAGTGCCGAAGAAATTTGTGCAAGATCAATGAAAATCGCCGCCAAATTATGTGTTTATACCAACGATAATGTTATTATCGAAAAATTTTAAATTTATTTTTAACTAAATGAAAATTTTAAAATCACTTCTTGTGGCAATTGCCTTAATCTCTTATTCCTCAAGGGCTCATGCCACTTTGAATATTACCATTAAGGATGATAATTTATCAAAAACTAAAATTTTATTTGTTGGTTTTGAGTCAAATAATTTTTCCATAAATAACGAGGCAAAACAAATTTTACAAAAAATTATTTATAATTTAGAAACCACCAATCTTACTGAACCGATAATTCAAAATCAAATTTCTCAAACTCCGATTCCATTGCAAAACAATGAAATAATTAATAATAATCCCGATAATTTTAATCAAAATATTTCTCAATCCACAGATTTTATTGATATCAACGCCATTCCTGATTTTGATAAATATTATAATTCTGGCATTGAAAATCTTGTAACAGCACAATTTAATTATGATGCGATTGGGAATCTTGAAACAAGAGTTAGAATGTGGGACATTCTTGATCGCAAAGAAACTTTTGGTAAATTTTATTCATCAACTCCCGAAAATTATCGCAAAACTGCTAATTTAATTTCTGATGAAATTTATAAATCCATAACCGGCGAAACTTTGGGGCACTTTAATTCACAAATAGTTTATACCTCAGAAACAGGCACTTTCCGCAAAAGAATTAAAAAAATTTCAATGATAGATTTTGATGGTGAAAATTATCGCAATTTAACCGACGGATCCGAAATGGTTTTAACGCCAATATTTTCCAAACGTCGAGACGAAATTTATTATTTAAGATATTTTCAAGGACGTCCACAAATTTTTTTATTAAACACTAAAACTTTACGAAGTCAGAAAGTGGGGGGTTTCAGAGGCACAACTTTAGCTCCAAATGCTAATCCCAAAACGCCAGATCGCATTCTATTAACAGCAATCGTCGATGGCAATAGCGACATTCATGAATTTAATATTCCTCAAAATTTTGCTAAAAAATTAACCAAGTCACCCGCAATTGATACAACAGCCTCATACTCTCCCGATGGAAATTCTATGGTTTTTGTTTCCGATCGCGAAGGTTCACAACAACTTTATACGATGAATATAGAAACTTTGTCCTTAACCAAAATTAGTAATGGCGAAGGATCTTATTCTAAGCCGATGTGGTCGCCTGATGGTCGATCAATCGCTTTTACCAAACAAAAAAGTGGTAAATTTTTTGTTGGAGTTATGAATATAAATGGTCGCGGGGAAAAATTATTAACTAACGCTTATTTGGTCGAGGGGGCACGCTGGTCGCCGAACGGTAGATATTTAATTTATTCAAAAAAACGCACTCCTTACGGGCAAGAATCGATTCCAAGAATATTCATAATCGATATTTTAACTGGATATGAACATCAAATTCAAACGCCACCAAACCAAGGCGCAACAGATCCAGATTGGTTATAAAATATGATTTATCAATATTTTTTTAAAAGATTTTTATTAATTTTTCCAACTTTATTTGTTATTTTATTATTAAATTTTTTAATTATTCAAACTGCTCCGGGAGGTCCAGTTGAAAGGTTTTTGTCGCAAATAAATCATAATAAAATTTCGGGAGAAATTTCCGAATCAAAAATAAATAATTTTGACATAAAAAATATTTCTCAAGATTCTTCGAGCTTTAAATATCAAGGCTCGCAAGGTGTTGATGCCGATTTAATTAAACAAATTGAAAAAAATTATGGCTTCGATTTACCTCTTCATCAAAGATTTTTTTTAATGTTAAAAAAATTTTTAGTTTTTGATTTTGGCGAAAGTTTTTATCAAGATAAAAAAATTATCGATTTAATAATTGAAAAACTCCCCGTCTCAATCTCACTAGGGCTTTGGACCGTATTACTAACTTACTTAATTTCAATTCCTTTGGGTATCAAAAAAGCTTTAAAAGATGGTTCGAAATTCGATATTTATTCAAGCACAATTATAATTTTTCTCCATGCGATTCCAGCTTTTTTATTGGCAATTTTATTAATAATTTTATTTTGCGGTGGCAATTTTTTAAATATTTTTCCTTTGCGGGGCTTAGTCTCAGAAAATTTTGCCGAATTAAATTGGTGGCAAAAAATTTTCGATTATTTTTGGCATTTATTTTTGCCAATTTTTTCAATGATTATCGGTGGATTCGCCTCCCTCACCTTCTTTTGCAAAAATTCTTTTATTGAAGAAATTAATAAAAATTATGTTTTATGTGCTCGTGCCAAAGGTTTATCACAAAATCAAATTTTATATTTTCATATTTTTCGCAACGCCTTGATGATTGTTATTGCTGGCTTGCCGTCATTATTAATCGGCATATTTTTTACCAGCTCAATGCTAATTGAAGTAATTTTTTCGCTCGATGGCTTGGGTCTTCTCGGCTACGAATCCGCTGTTTCACGCGATTATCCATTAATTTTTGCTTCAGTTTATATCTTTACTTTACTTGGTTTGGTTGCTAATATTATTAGTGATTTAACTTATAGATTGATTGATCCGCGGATTGATTTTGAAAGCAGAAAATAAATTTTACTAAAAAATCTATAAAAAATTCACCGTTAAATTTTTATCAACAAAAACTATTTTTCTTTAAAAGAAAAAAATTAAAAATATGTCAATAATCGAATTAGAAATTATTTGTATAGTCGCTTTAATAGTGATTGCCGGCTTAATTTCATGTTTTGAAACCGCCATTACCGCCTCTTCGCGTGCCAGAATCCATCGCCTCGAAACCGAAGGTGACAAAAGAGCCAAAAGACTCGAACATCTTTTAAAAAATCGTGAAAAAGTTGTGAGTGTTATGTTGCTCGCCAACAACGCTATTAGCATTATCGCCTCAGCTTTAACCACTAAATTTTTACTCGATATTTTTGGCGAAATTGGCGTTCTTTATTCAACAGTTTTTTTAACAATTGCGGTTATAATTTTTGGCGAAATTTTACCTAAAACCATCGCTTTACAAGCACCCGAAAAATGCGCTTTACTTTTTTGTGGAGCGATTGAATTTTTATATAAACTTTTCGCTCCAATCGTGGCGATTATTCAAAAAATTATTGATTTTTCGATTGGAATTTTTCATTCAAAAAAAATTGCTAAAACTAAAGAATCCGAACTTGAAGAAATTCGTGACACCGTTGATTTAAAGGCGAAAGAGGGTACAATTTTTAAATATGATAAAGATTTACTCGATGGCGTTTTGGATTTATCCGACACCGAAATTAGCGAAATAATGGTTCATCGCAAAGAAATCGAATCAATAAATCGTGATTTAAAAATCGCCGAAATTTTAAAAAAGGCCATTGATATTGGCTATACGCGGATACCGATTTGGCAAGGCAATAAAGAAAATATTATTTCAATTTTAAACGTTCGAAAACTACTTAAAGCTTTATATTTTTACAAAGGCAACATTGAAAAATTTAATCTTGATTCAGTTTTAACTGCTCCATTTTTTTCACCAAATTCTAATACTTTGCGTTCGCAATTATTCTCTTTCAGAAAGCAAAAAAGACGCTTGGCTCTGGTGATTGATGAATATGGATCGCTTCAAGGTTTAGTTACCTTGGAAGATATTTTGGAAGAAATTGTTGGCGAAATTAAAGAACAAGATGAGAATAATGAAATCAATATTATCAAAACTAAATCGGGAATTTATAAAATCGCCGGCAAAACTTTAATTCGCGATTTAAACAAAAAACTCGATCTCGATATCGCTGAACAAGAAGAGGCTCACAACATTTCAGCCTACATAATCAACCATTTAGGCTATATTCCCGAAGAAAAAGAAAGTTTTGTTATCGATAAATTATCTTTCGAAATTTTGCGGAAAAAAAGCAATGATTTGTTGTTGATAAAATTAAAAAATATCCCGGGAAGTGATAAAAATTAATTTGAAAATCTAGCGATTAAGCAAAATATTTTTCACATAAAAATTTTTAAATCTGAATTATTATATCACTAATGCATTTTTTGAAATTTTAACCAAAATGATAAAGCTTAATTTACAATTCCCAATTGATGCATTTTTATTAAAAATTTGGTAAAGCCTATAAAAGGGGCTTGCATTATTAAATTATTTATATAGAAATTTTTTTGTGTAGAAACTTATTTCTATCCTGAAACATTTAACAAATTTAATTAATTAATTTATGTCAGAACAATCTAAGCAACCAACTAATGAAAAATCAATAATAGCGCAAGAGATAAGAAATTTATTGAGAACAAAAAGTAACGCCGATATTTCATTGACTGAATTAACTGCTATTCTTAAAAGTAAAGGATTAAGTGAAACTGACCTGCTGAAACCGGATTCTTTGACGATAGAAATTAACAAAATAAAAGCATCAGAGCCAACTAACGAAAACGAATCAGCAAAAATATTAGAAGCAAAAGATGCTGAAAAAGGGAAAGCCTCAGCATATGATAAACATGTTGAAAAAGCTAAAGATGGTGAACCTAAACCAAATAATAACACATCTGTTGAATCAATATTAAGTGGTGGCCCTAACAATTTAGGGAACGACCATACCGGAGGAAG
>JBIIFQ010000031.1:0-9399 GCA_044237235.1 Rickettsiales bacterium | reverse complement strand
CGAGGGCGAAATGTATTTTTTTGATTTTGCAATTCAAGGAAATGCTAATAATTTAGAAATCATGACAACCCGTCCCGAGCTTCTTCCTGCTTGCGTTGCGGTCATGATTAATGGTCAAGATGAACGCTATCAAAATTTAATTTTAAAGCCATTAAATCAAGAAGGCGAGGGCGAGACTGGCTCTTTCGCTCTTACGCCAATTTTTGGCGTAAAAGTTCCAATTATCGCCGATAATTCAGTGCAACTCGATAAGGGCACGGGAGTAGTAATGTGTTGCACTTTCGGCGATGAGACTGATGTGGAATGGTGGGAAAAATATAATTTACCATTGAGAGCTATAATTGGTGAAAGTGGAATTTTGGGTCGTTATGTGATATTTGAAGTCTCAACCTTTAAAGAATCAACAAGTATAGAAAAAAAAGAGTGGGAAATTTTCGCAGGAAATATCCATAAAAATAATTGCCAAGATGTAGAAAATTTTGTTGAAGTTTTTCGAAGAATCGTTGAAGGAAATACACTTAAAAAAACTCGCGAATTAATTATAAATGAACTATCCGAGATTTTATCAAAATCCTCGGTCTTCAACTCCCCCCTTGAGGGGGAGTCAAAATCGCAAAGCGATTTTGGTGGGGGGTCAGAAAAAAATTTCGCTCATTCTAATTCAAGCTTAGAAAATAAAATTAAATCTCAAAAAATTACCCGCCCAGTTAAATGTGCTGAACGCTCAGGAGTCCCAATTGAATTTCTAATTCGTCCTCAATGGTATATTAAAATCCGTGATAAAAAAGATAAATTAAAACAAAAATCTAGAGAATGTAATTGGTATCCCGAATATATGCGCGTTCGCATC
The DNA here is from genome assembly GCA_044237235.1 of Rickettsiales bacterium. Taxonomy (GTDB): domain Bacteria; phylum Pseudomonadota; class Alphaproteobacteria; order Rickettsiales; family UBA1997; genus CAILUF01. The sequence continues at coordinate 8,549 of JBIIFQ010000031.1, read as the reverse complement.
GAGCAATGGATTGACGGGCTTTCGAGGGATTGGTGCATTTCTCGCCAAAGATTCTTCGGCGTTAAATTTCCAGTGTGGTATTCAAAAAGAAAAGGCGAAGAGGGTAAAATTCTTGTTGCCTCTTTAAAGCAATTGCCATGCGATCCTTTTATTGATTTGCCAGAAGGTTATTCTCGAGACGAAGTTTCTGCCGAAACAGACATCATGGACACTTGGGCGACATCATCAATTTCACCGCAACTTTCGAGCAAAGGCATTTCCGACGAAATTTATTTTGATGAAAAAAGTCAAGCACGACATCAAAAATTATTCCCCGCCGATATGCGTCCGCAGGCTCATGAAATCATTCGCACTTGGGCGTTTTATACCATCACCAAAGCTTATTTACATAGTTTGAATCGAGTCAAAAATGTTGATGGAACTTTTGCAAAAAATGTTGATGGCTCAATCAAATTGCAAGAAAATATTAATGACGAAATTTCGCTTCCGTGGAAAAATTTGATGATTTCGGGTTGGTGTTTGGCTTCCGACAAAACTAAAATGAGTAAATCGAAGGGTAATGTGGTGACACCGACGGCTTTAATTCAAGAAAAATCCGCCGATGTTGTGCGTTATTGGGCTTCGGCTTCTAATCTCGGCGCCGATATTGCTTATAGCGAAGATGTTTTTAAAATTGGGCAAAAATTAATCACCAAATTATTTAATTCGGCGAAATTTTGTTCGCAACATTTTGCGGTTTTAGAAGAATATTTTGGCGGTGAAGCACAACAATCTTCATCGCAAAATTCCAGCGAAATTGCCGATGAAAAATTGGCAAATTTAATCAGTGAAACCGCGGATATTTGGATTATTTTACGACTAAAAAAAGTTATAGAAAATTATCAAAAACAATTTGCAATTTTTGAATATGCTCGTGCTCGTGAAGTGGTCGAAGAGTTTTTTTGGAAAGATTTTTGCGATAATTATTTAGAAATTTGTAAAGTGCGTTCTTACGGTTTATCGGCGGAAAAGATTGCGGGAGTTGAGTTGGATGAATCGCAAAAACAACAAATTATCGCCAAACAATTAAGTTCGATTGCCACTTTGAGTTTATGTTTAAAAAATATTTTAAAACTCTTGGCGCCTTTTATTCCGCATATTACTGAAGAAATTTATGCTACAATTTTTCATGATGAATTTGCGCAAAAAAAATCAATTCACGCTCGCGGTAATTTTGCCAAACTTCCCGAAAATTTATCGATAATTAATCAAGAAAATATTGAAAAAATTGGCGAAGAATTATTGGCAATTATTTTCGAAGTTAGAAAATTTAAATCAGAAAAAAATCTGTCGATGAAAGTGCCAATTGCAATTTTGGAGATCTCTTCAAAGCTTGATTTGTCGAGTGTCAGTGAAGATTTGCTCAATGTTACAAATTCGCAAAAAATTGAATTTAACGAAAGTGAAAATTTGGTAAAAGTAATTATTTCTTAGCTAAATATTAATTTCATTATAAATTTTTTTGAGTATTTTGCGAAGCCAAAACAAAATAAGTTGTGAGAGGCAAAAATATAGCATCACATTTCTAAATTATGCCCGCAATGATGAGTAAAATAAAGAAGAAAGCTATCCAAATTAGCCACTATTAATTATCTTCAAGCATTCATCATAGTTAAAAAGTTTCAATAGGAATTGATATTTTCTACTAGATTCTAATTCCAATTTTGGATCTTGATTTAAAATGAGTTGGGCGTTTTTGTTGGCGATGTTTAAAAAATCGACATCAAAACTTAAATCGGCGACGCGAAATTCGGGAAAGCCACTTTGCTTGGTGCCTAGTAATTCGCCACTTCCCCGCATTTTTAAATCTTCTTCGGCGATGAAAAATCCGTCATTTGATTCGCGTAAAATATTAAGTCTTTTGCGTGATTTTTCGCCAAATTTTTCGCCGTAAAGTAAAATACAAAATGATTTTTTGTCGGAGCGCCCAACTCTGCCCCGCAATTGATGGAGTTGCGCTAAACCGAAATGTTCGGAATTTTCGATAATAATAATTGTGGCGCTTGGAACATCAATTCCAACCTCAATTACCGTGGTGGCAATCAAGATTTTGATGGCACTATTTTCGTCGGCAAAATCTTTCATAATTTGTTCTTTTTGACTTTCTTTCATTTTACCATGAAGTAAAGCCAGATTTTTTTCGCCAAAAATTTGTGATAATTCGCTAAATTTTTTATTTACGGAAATAAGGTCGAGCTCTTCATTTTCCTCAATCGCTGGACAAATCCAAAAAATTTTTTCATTTTTTTCAATGGCGCGCTTAATTGAGTCGCTAAGTTCGGTTGATTTTTTCATCGACATCACCAAAGTTTCAATTTTTTGTCGATTTTTTGGTTTTTCGTCGAGAATTGAAATATCCATATCGCCATATAAACCCATCATCAAACTGCGTGGAATCGGTGTTGCACTCATTAATAATAAATCGACATCTTGCCCTTTTTCGACAATTTTTAATCGTTGTAAAACGCCAAAACGATGTTGTTCATCAATCACCGCAATGCCTAAATTTTGAAAAATAATATCGGGCTCTAAAGTGGCGTGGGTGCTGATCAAAATATGAATTTTGCCATTAGCCAAATCTTCACAAATTTGTTTTTTTTGTTTTTTGGTATTTGCCGAAGTCAAAAGGCAAATATTTAAAGAAAAATCGCGCAAAAGTTTAGAAAAATAACCGAAATGTTGAGTCGCCAAAACCGTTGTCGGTACAAGAATGCAAGCCTGTTTTCCCTGAGCAATATTTTGTAAAGCTGAAAAAATTGCCACGATAGTTTTGCCACTGCCGACATCGCCTTGCAAAAGTCGCATCATTTTTTTCGAAGAAAAAATTTCATTATTAAGAGCTTTCATGGTTTTAATCTGCGCTGACGTAGGCTCGAAGGGTAGGGCGTTGATAAATTTTTCACCAAGATTTTCAACTTTTGTGGAAAATTTCTTGAAACTTTTTTGACGATTTTTTGCCATCAAAACTGCAATTTGCCACGCCAAAAATTCATCATAAGCCAAGCGTTTGCGTGATAAATTATTCGGCAAAAGATCTTCTTCAGTTACTGGATTATGAATATTGCGTAAGGCTTGATAAAAAGTAGGTAAATTAGCTTTTTTAACAAATTCTTTATCAATCCATTCTTCGCAAGAATTGGGAAGTTTTTGTAAAATTTCTTTAATTTTATAAGCCAAAAATTTATTAGAAATTTTTAAACTAAGCGGATAAATAATATTTGTTTTGGGCAATTGTTCGATATTTTTGGCGTCAACAATTTCTTGCGGATGGTTGATTTGATTGTCATTCAGGGCTTTTTGTATTTTTCCCAAAACTGCAATTTCGGTGCCGATTTTTAATTTTTCAATTTGACTTGGAAATATTTTAAAAAATACCAAAGTAAAATAGCCGGTTGGGTTGTAGCATTGTATTTTGTATGGATGGCTTGACTTCGCAGGTTTCAAGTGGCTTTCAATTTTACCTTTGATAATTATCAATTCTTGATCATGAACTTCAAATAATTTTGGCTGAAAATTAATTTTTTCAAGGCGATAAGGTTTGTGTAAAAGTAAATTAAAAATTTTATCGCCACCAATTAATTTTGACAAATATAAACTAAGAGTTTGCGCTACTCTATTAAGGCTAGAAAGCGGTTCTAATAAGATATAATGTGGGTTAATTTTTGACATAATTGTTTTATATCTCGATTAATAATCTTCTCTTTGTAAACGACGATTTTCGTCGCGTTTTTTTATAGTTTCACGCTTGTCATATAATTTTTTTCCCTTGCCGAGCCCGATTATTATTTTGGCAAAATTTTTTTTGTTAAAAAAAATTTTTATTGGAACGGCGCTAAAACCTTGAGTATCAAGTTTTCCAATAATTTTACTTAATTGTTTTTTATGTAATAAAAGTTTACGATCGCGCTTGGGAAGATGGTTGAAACGATTGGCTCCTTTATATTCGCTAATGTTAGAATTTATTAAAATTAATTCATTTTTTTTCTCAACAATATACGCCTCAGTGATGCTTGCTTTGCCTTCTCGCAATGATTTAACTTCGCTTCCAAGTAATATCATTCCCGCTTCAATTTCTTCGGTAATTTCGTAATTAAAATGAGCTTTGCGATTTAAAATTTGCATAAAAATTATAAAATTGGTTTGATTTTAAGTGTTATCTTTGCAATAATTTTATTGTCATTAATTTTTTTTACTAGAATAATTTTTAGATGCATACTTAATTGAAAAAACTAGAATTTTTAAAGTTTAATAAAATTTTAAAACTTTATGTTGCAAATAAAAGTTTTTATAAATAAAATATTCAACCTCTTAACTTGATTTATCTTTTTTGAGCTAGTTTTCTAAGTAAATTTTAGATTTAGTTTTCCTGATTTAGCCTAGATTTTCTAAGCTTCATTGTTCAAGTTTAAGATTTTTAAAACTCATAAATTTAATTTAATATTATGTCTTTATACGAAACCGTATTTATCGCTAGACAAGATCTAACCGCTGAGGATGTTGATGCTTTAAGCAACAAATTCACAAAAATAATTACAGATGCCAATGGCAAAGTTGAAAAAGAATATTGGGGTCTAAGAAATTTGTCATATAAAGTCAAAAAAAATAGCCGTGGTCATTATATTCTTTTAAAAATAAATTCTGAATACCCTGCGGTTGCTGAATTAAAACGTGTTATGGGTTTTAACGAAGATGTAATCAGAAGTGCAACTTTTTCAGTTGAGGCGCATAAAGATGAATCTTACATGTTTCAATCCGCTAACGCCAAAGATTATAAAGCTGGCAAAATTGCCACTAAAAAAGAGCCATCTAAGCTCGATTTAGTTATTGACCAATTTCAATTTGATGCTTAGGAGTTAATATGTTACAAAACAAAAACAACAACAATAATAATAACAATTTTAACAACAATAACAATACCGAAAATGAAGAGGGTTTTGTTAAGGTCTCTTTGGTCAACCAAAGTGTTTTTATTCGCAAGAAAAAAACTTGCCCACTTCGTGATATTGATATTTCAGAAATCGATTACAAAAATTTAAAATTACTCAACAAATTTATCTCTGAGCGTGGAAAAATTATTCCAAGCCGAATCACTAATGTTGAAATTAAAAAACAAAGAGCAATTGCCCAAGCTATTAAAAGAGCTCGCAATTTAGCTTTGATTTCTCCAATTAAAAAAGACGCAACTTCTAACTAATTTATAAAATGAAAGTTATCCTTATTGATGCATTACCAAAGCTTGGCAAAATTGGCGACGTAGTTGTCGTTAAAAATGGTTACGCTAAAAATTTCTTAATTCCAAACAAAAAAGCGATTTGCTTTAGCGAAGAAAATTACCAATCATTTGAAAGCAAAAAAAATCATTTTGAGCAAGAGAGCATTAAAAGATTAGAAGGCGCTTCTAAAATCAAAGCTCTAACCGAAGGTAAAAATATCATAATCATCGAAAACGCTTCGGATGATGGTAGATTATATGGATCAGTTAATTCATCTTTGATTGCCAATAAAATCAATGAAGCAATCGGTGAAAAATTAGTTGAAAAAGGTGCAATTTTCTTAAGCAAGCCAATCAAAGAAACCGGCATTTACGAGGCTAAATTAGTAATTCACTCTGATTTATCAATCGCTGTTAAATTAGTGGTTAGTCGCAGTGAATCTGAGGCTCACGCTTTGTTAAATCCAAAAAAACCAGCTAAGGCCAAAGAAGAAAACGAAACTTCGCAAGAAGGAAATTCTGAAGCTGAAAATGCTCCAAAAAAACCTCGCAAAAAGAAAGAAAAAGTTTCTGAGTAGTTGTAAAAATATTTAATTTGTGTTTTTCTATTTTTAAAATTTTATTTTATTATACTAAAACACATTTTAAAATCTAAAAATTGCGACTCAAATAATCCCAAATCCAATAACCAAATTTGCTAATACAAATTTAGATTTGACCCGAAACACTTCACTGCCTCAACTCTTAATTTTCATCTTCGAATTATACTTTTTTATTGGAAATAACAAAGTATCAATTATTGGATTCAAATAAATTGCAAAAAATATTTTCTTATTTTGGCATTATCAAGTTTAAATTGATTAGAATAAATATTCCAAATGGCGTCGAATATTCAACGAGTTTTTCGTGCTCTTATAATATTAACGGAAGTGCCCAAACTTATCTTAATTAGAAAGGATATTTGGGAGAATTTATTTATTTTTCCAGAAATCTTATTGAAGTTGAGCGAAAAGATATTGAAAAATATTTGTCCAAAAAATGAGCGATAAATTTGAATTGATTTTTTATTTCAAATTAAGTTATTAAATCTAGGTTAATTAATGTTTTAAATTCTAAATCAAAATGTAAAAGTGCCGACGGCGCGGATTCGAAGTCATTTTGATCCAGCCAATCGCGATCCACGCGACGCCTAAACTTGGGGTCAGGTTGGACGCAACGAGCCTTGTCAATGGCGAAGCGGTAAGAAATATAAAAATTGCCACGGGGCTTAGATTTAATTTCACTAAGTTAATTTATATTGCTTTTTGTTGATAAATAATTTTTGATATAATTTCAAAGATTATATTCACTTTATTATTAAAAAAAAATCTTATTTATGCAGCAAAAAATACAAGAAGCTTGGGATAAAATATCGCCCAGCATTATTGGACAGGAAGATTATGACAAAACAAAGGCGTTCAAAGATTTCCTTAATTCCTACAAATCCGAAATAATCCTTGACGATTTTATTGAAATGATCAATAAAGCGAGCTTCAAATTTGATTGGAGTAAAGTAGAGATAATCCAAGAATTCCTTAAATCCCTCGGATCACCCGCAATGACTCGTCATAATGTTATTGAAATTATTGATAAAACAGGTATTGAAAATGATGGTTATAAGGGAATAATAATCCAAGATTTTATTAAATCTCCAAAATCATCAACAAATTTTGATGATGTTGTTAATATTATTAAAGAAGTGGATATTAGAAATGATGTGGCAAAAGGAAATATAATCCAAGATTTTATTAAATCTCCAAAATCATCAACAAATTTTGATGATGTTGTTAATATTATTAAAGAAGCGTATATTAGAGATGATGTGACAAAAGGAAATATAATCCTAGAGTTCCTTAGATCATCAAAATCCCCCAAAACAACCATTAGTCAAATTATTGAAATGATTAAGGAAACGGATATTAAAGATGATCATGTAAAAGAAAATATAATCCTAGAGTTCCTTAAATCCCCAAAATCATCAACAAATTTTGATGATGTTGTTAATATTATTAAAAAAGCGGATATTAGAAATGATGTGGAAAAAGGAAATATAATCCAAGAGTTCCTTAAATCCCCAAAATCCCCCGAAACAAACAGCAGTCAAATTATTAAAATCATTAAAGATTTGGATATTAAAGATGATTATGTAAAAGGAAATATAATCCTAGGGTTCCTTAAATCCCCAAAATTCCCCAAAACAACCAGTAGTCAAATTATTGAAATGATTAAGGAAACGGGTATTGAAAATGATCGTGTAAAAGGAAATATAATCCTAGAGTTCCTTGAATACCCAAAATCCCCCGAAACAACCAGCAGTCAAATTATTGAAATGATTAAAGGTTTGGATATTAAAAATGATCGTGTAAAAGGAGATATAATCCTAAAGTTCCTTAAATCCCCGAAATCACCCCCCAAAACAACCATTAGTCAAATTATTGAAATGATTAATGAGGCGGGTATTAAAAATGATGGTGAAAAAGGAAATATAATCCTAGAGTTCCTTAGATCACCAGGAAATATAATCCTAGAGTTCCTTGAATCCCCGAAATCATCCCCCGAAACAAACAGCAGTCAAATTATTAAAATCATTAAAGATTTGGATATTAAAGATGATTATGTAAAAGGAAATATAATCCTAGGGTTCCTTAAATCCCCGAAATCATCCCCCGAAACAAACAGCAGTCAAATTATTAAAATCATTAAAGATTTGGGTATTAAAAATGATCGTGTAAAAGGAGATATAATCCTAAAGTTCCTTAAATCCCCAAAATCCCCCGAAACAAACAGTAGTCAAATTATTGAAATGATTAATGAGGCGGGTATTAAAGATGATGATGTAAAAGGAAATATAATCAAAGAGTTCCTTGAATCCCCGAAATCATCCGCAATGACTCCTCAAGACCTTGCCAATATGATAAAAGGAGTTGACTTACAAAATCGACCTGATTTATCAACTAATTTATACGTAGCTAAGTTCTCAGCATCAGAAAATCATATTGAAAATTTTATTGATTTTACTAAAGAACTTCACCCAAGCGAGGCAATGCAATGCGAATTTGTAAAGGAATTAATTAATAAAAATCGAATAAATCAAAATAATGTAATGCGCTTAAAGCCCTTTATTGAAGGATTGCAAGATAATGATTTAGCTTTAGATCTAATTGACAATCTTTCTAGTAAAGGAATGCTTGTATATGAAAAAGACACTTTAAGTTTAGTTAAAAATCGATCAAAAAAACAATATGCTTTTTTAACTGAA
>JBIIFQ010000030.1:0-9456 GCA_044237235.1 Rickettsiales bacterium | reverse complement strand
CTTGATATAATTCACTATCATTTGTAGTTATGGCTCCACCATCGCCTAAGGCTCCAAGATTTTTTCCGGGATAAAAACTAAAAGCTCCGGCATTACCTAAATTACCAACTTTTTTTTGCGATAATTCATCGCGCGCTCCATGAGCCTGAGCACAATCCTCGATTATTTTTAAATTATATTTTTTTGCAATTTCGTTGATTTTATTCATCTCAACACATCTTCCGTAAAGATGAACCGCCATTATCGCCTTGGTTTTTTTGGTGATTTTTTCAGCGATTAAATCAGGATTTATATTATAAGTTTCGATTGAAGGCTCGACTAAAATTGGTGTCAAATTATTCGCACTAATCGCGAGGATTGAAGCTATGTAGGTGTTAGCGGGAACGATGATTTCATCACCATCATTAAAAATTCCTAATTCCTTATAGGCTCTAATGATTAATATTAGGGCATCTAAGCCATTCGCAACACCTAAACAATATTTAGTTTCGCAAAAATTGGCGAATTCTTGTTCAAAATTTACTTTTTCTCCACCTAAAATAAAATGACCAGAATCCATGACGCGATTGATCGCCTCAAGCATTTCATTTTTTGATTTTGAATTAATTTTTTTCAAATCGAGGAAGGGGATTATCATATTTTTTATATTTTATTTTCGAGATTTCGATAATCATCAATTGAAAAATTATAGAAATAATCTATGTCATCTTCTTTGATTATTTTAGCACCGAATCTGACATAGAAATCATTGGCTTTGTGATTGTTTTTTCTGCAATCAAAAAAACAATTATTTAATGATAGTTTTTCAAAGGCAAAATCAAAAATTAAATTCATTGCTTCAAATGCTGAAAGCTTATGAGTATATTCAATTTCGCGATCCACAATAAAACTTCCAAAAGTGAATTTTTTGGCTTTGTAGTCAATGTCGTAAAGCCTTATCGTTCCAGCTCTCAGACCATTTTTATTTTCAATTATGAAATAATATTCTTCTTTTAATTCTTCTCTTTTTTTGTAAGATTTTATCCAATTTTCTTGCTCTGTTAAATTTGGATTGGTGGCGGATAAAAACTCACCTTTTTTTAAGCGTAAATTTAAAATAAATTCGGCGTCTTTGATTTCAACTAAGCGAAGATTGATGTGTTTCCCGATGTTAATTTTGTTCATTTCAAGTAATTTTTAAAATCTTCATAATCTCTAATATAATCTTCTTCATAATAGTAATCGCTAGCTAAAACCATCAAAACACAATCAGAAGAAAAATTAAACATTTCGCGCCATATCAATTTTTTAACATGGATACCTTCATTTCTATTTTCAAGTTTTATAACATTTTTTTCTATGCCATCGTCGAGTAAAATATCGCATGAGCCACTAACGCAAATCAAGACTTGCTCTAAGTTTTTGTGGGCATGAAAACCTCTTCTAACGCCGTCTTTGGTATCAAAAATGTAATATACTCTTTTGATTTCAAAAGGTATGTTTTTGTTGGCTTCGAGAGAAATCAGCGACCCCCTATTGTCGCCATATATTTTGAAATCTAATTTTTTATATTTCATGAATTTTTGACTATAAAATTTTTTCATATTTTCATACTACATTATTGAATAAATCAAGATAAATATCAATTTAAAAATTTGAAAATTGGGTTTTGTTATTGAGGAAAAATAAGATGAGAGGGTGAGTAGATTAATATTTTATAAGTAATAGCAACTTCTTTTTATTCGTTTTTTTATTCAAGAAATTTCTTTATTGTTAAATTTTTTAAAATTCGATCTATTGTTTTTATTGCAAAAAATATCAAAATTTTACAACAAACTAAAAAAATATTTTTAATTAAAAAATGCAGGATTGTATAAATAACTTGTGGAAGATTTTTTTAAAATTTTAAAAAACTATTTGTATTTAAAAATTTTTTAAATAAAATAATTAAGGTTAAATTTTACACCGCATCTCATTCAAAACCAATTAATATTTATTATTAATAAATTTTTAACTAAATTAATTAAAATAGTATTTGGAACGTATTTTCAAAAATAGATAAAAATATCAAACTTTATTATAAAATAACCTATGATTAAAAATTTAATACTCACCGCCGGTCCTTCGATAACTGATAAAGAAATCGAATACGGACTTGATGCAATTAAAAATGGTTGGAACAACAATCATAGTGATTATATTAAAAAATTTGAAGATAGTTTTAAAAATTACACTAACAGTAATTTTGCGATGGCGACTTCCAGCTGCACAGGTGCAATGCATTTAGCATTGTTGGCTCTTGGAATTAAAGAGGGCGATGAAGTAATTGTGCCAGAAATAACTTGGATCGCAACTGCTGCGGCTGTAAAATATGTTGGAGCAAAGCCAGTATTTTGTGATGTTGATATCGACACTTGGACAATGTGTCCAAAATCATTAGAAAAATTGATTAATTCAAAAACAAAAGCTATTATGCCCGTTCATATCTATGGTCACCCTTGCGATATGGATCCAATATGGGATTTAGCCAAAAAACATAATTTATTAATTATAGAAGATGCCGCTCAATCAATTGGTGCTGAGTATAAGGGACAAAAAACTGGATCTCTTGGCGATGCTGCTGGGTTTAGTTTTCAAGGAGCAAAAGCTTTAGTAACTGGTGAAGGTGGAATGTTTTTATGTAAAGATAAAGATATATTTGATAGGGCTAGATTTAAAGGTGATCATGGTAGAGATCCAAACAAAGCATTATATAATATTGAAATTGGATATAAGTATAAAATGTCAAATGTTCAAGCTGCTATTGGTTTAGCGCAGATTGAAAGGGTTGAAGAGATAGTAGCAAAAAAAAGACAAATATTCAGTTGGTATTACGATAGATTGAAAGATATAGAAGAAATTAGTTTAAATGCAGAAAAACCTTGGGCAAAAAACATTTATTGGATGTCTTCAATCGTTCTTGGTAACAAAGTTAAGTTTTCCAGAGATGAGTTCATGAAAGAATTAAAAACGAGAAATATCGATTCTAGACCAATATTTTATCCAATTAGTTCATTTCCAATGTTTGAAAATCAAAATAATCCAAATGCTTATTTTGTTGGATTAAGGGGTATTAACCTTCCTAGCGGTCATAATAGAACCGAAGAAGAAGTTGATTATATTTGTCATCATATAAAAGATTTGTTAGGGAAAAAAATTGGCAAAGAGCCAATTAATGGTTGGATCAAATATAAAGAAGAAGTGACGGATAAAATCAGTAAAATTAAAAATGAAGATAATGTTAAAAATCGTATTCCAATAGTTCATAATGATAAAGTTTTTGGCTATTTGGATCCAATAACCAAAAAAATATTAGATAATTCAGAAGATATTGAATTATTAGCTAAATGGCGGGAAGAAAATCAACAATGGTTTCCTTCGCAATTTAAAGTTACTATTGAGGGAACTAAAAAATGGCTAGATAATGCGCTATTGAAAGAACAAGATCGTCTATTGTATTTTGTATGCGATAATGATGGCTTTAAAATTGGTCATATTGGTTTGTATAGATTTGATTACAAAAATAAGAGTTGTGAACTTGATAATGTAATAAGGGGCTCTCAAAATATTAAGGGAATAATTAATATGGCATGTAATTCATTGATCAAAGAAGCTAAAAAAACTTTTCAGTTGGAAAATATTTATTTAAGGGTTTTTTCAGATAACACAAGGGCGATTAATCTTTACAATAATATTGGTTTTAATGAGATATTAAGAATTCCATTATTAAAAAAAGAAGTAAACGGACATAATCATTGGGTTCCATTGCTAGATTCGGTATATACAGAAGTAAACAGATATTTCGTAACAATGAAACTAGATAATGATAATTAATAAAAAAATGAACAAATATAAATTAAAAATTATTAAGCAATCAAAAATAGCGAATGTCGGTCATATAGGATCTGCACTTTCAATAATTGATATTTTAGAAGTTTTATATGAAAAAATTCTAGAAATTAAAGATGCAAAATCTAACCAAAGAGATCGATTTATTTTATCAAAGGGTCATGCTGCTCTTGCACTCTATGTTACCCTAAATATAAATGGTTTTATTTCTGATGAAGAACTCAATTCTTATTGTATGAATGGAAGTAAGTTGGGAGTTCATCCTGAGCATTTTGTCAATGGCATAGATTTTGCAACAGGATCTTTGGGTCAAGGTGTTACATTCGCGGTTGGTGCGGCACTTGCGGCCAAAATAGAAAATTCTTCAAGAATGGTTTATTGCCTATTGAGCGATGCAGAATTGAATGAAGGTTCTTTTTGGGAGGCAATTTTATTTTCTTCTCATCATAAGTTATCAAATTTGGTTTTTATTTTAGATAATAATGGGCAACAAGCCTTAGGATATACAAAAGATGTTATAAAAATTGAAAATATTTCTAAAAAAATGTTAGATTTTGGATTTGATTCTCAGGTGATTAATGGTCACGATTTGTTGGAAATAGAAAAATGTTTAGTTAAAATTCGCAATAATTATAAAGAAAATAAAATCAATAAGCCAAGCTTTATAGTTGCAAACACGGTTTGTGGGAAAGGAGTTTCTTATATGGAAAACACAATTGAATGGCATTATAAATCAATGAATGACTCGCAATATAATTTGGCATTGGGGGAATTAAATGAGAGATAATTTTATAAAAAAATTAATAGAAATTGCAAAAAAAGATCCTAGGGTGGTTTTGTTAACTGCCGATCTTGGATTTTCTGTTCTTGAAGAATTTGCAAATGAATTCCCATCAAGGTTTTTTAACGTGGGTGTATCAGAGCAAAATATGATCGGGATTGCAACCGGTCTTGCAGAAAGTGGATTTATTCCATTTACATACTCAATCGCCCCTTTTTCATTGCTTAGACCTTATGAATTTATTAAAAATGGCCCAATCCTTCATAACTTGCCAGTTAGAATTATTGCAATAGGTCCGGGATTTGAATATGGCAATTTGGGCGCTACGCATCACTTAATTGAAGATATAGCTGTCACTAGAATATTCCCAAATTTATCGATTTATTCGCCAATTAATAGTAAAAATGCCGAGTCAATTCTTGATAAATCTTATTTAGAAAATAATCCAATTTATTATAGAATTGGCAAAAACAAAGATTCATTATCTGATAATTTAGATTATGTTGAAAGCGATAATTTTATTCAACTTTCTAAGGGTGATGATTCAGTTGCGGTGTTTGGAATAGGCTCTATTGTCGAAGAAATTTTAAAATGCAATAATGTCATCGATAAAAAAATAAGTAGTTATGCTATTACAAAAATCGATCAAAAAATACAAAAAGAATTAATCGCAATAATACAAAAATATAAAAATATTATTAGCGTTGAGGCTCATTATATCAATGGTGGCATTGGCTCAATGATTGCTGAAATTATTGCTGAAAATCAGTTGCCTATGAAATTACATAGACTTGGTGTTAAAAAAACTACAGATGGCATATTTGGTGATTCAAATTTTATGCACAGGAAACATAATATTTCTTCACTCGATATATTAAATGTTGTGGAAAAAATTATTTAATAAATCAATCAGCTATTATCATTAAAATAATTAATCTACTTCAGTTATATATAATAAATATATCAACATTTTATAAATTATTGTAAAAAATAATTATAAATTAGGATTCATATAATTTAATTTTAGAAAAATAGCAAATTTTATTATAAAAAATGTATATTGATAAAAAGATATCTCTATCAATTGGAATTCCAGTTTATAACGTTGAATACACAATAAAAGATTCAATTGATAGCATTGTTAAGCAGATAGATAGTGAATTAGTTGGATTGTGTGATTTAGAAATATTGATATGCGATAATTGCTCTACTGACAGTACCAAAGCTATTATTGGTGAATATATTGATAAATATCCCAATGTGAATATTAGATATCATAAAAATCAATTCAACCTTGGGGCTTCGAAAAATATTCGTGTAGTTCTTGAGAATGCAAAGGGGGAATTTGTTTGGTTGCTAGGTGATGATGCCTTATTTGATAAATCATTAATTAATCTTGTTGAGATAATTAAAAGAAAACATGACGATCTTGGAGTTGTTATTGTTGATTCCGAAATATATGATAAATTTCTTATAAATAAAAAAAATCTAAGAGATAAAAATAGAGATCATTATTATAATTTATTTAATAATCAAAAAGATTTTTTAACATACGCTAAGGAAAGTATATATTTCTTGTCAAGTGTAATAGTTAAAACTCAATATTACAGAGAAATAAGCAATACAATTGATTTTAATTCATATTACCCACAAACTGAAGTTGTGTTAAAATTATCAAAAAAATATAATTCTATAGTGATTAATAATCCATTAATTAAGGAGAGAGATGATAGCTGGATTAGCATATTTGATGCTGATAAAAAAATAGATATAAGTTTTAATATGATTGATATTTTGATAAAAAATGTTAATGAGTCAATTTTAAAAAAAATTCCGCAATATAAAATTTCTAAATTTTCTGTAATTCATTTTATCAATTTGTTTGGCGGGGATGCAAAAAATAAATCTAAGATTCTGGAAGGCGCATCAAAATATAAAATATTTAAAAAGAAGCCTTATTTTTATTGGTCAATTTCCGTTCTTAAAATATTAAATGTGGATTTTGCCTATAAAATACTGCTCATAAAATGCAATGGTTATAAAAAAAACAATTCCTTAAAACAAGAAATATCATCAAAAGTTAAATTATCATTAGCGTATATTATATCAAAAATATCTATTTTATTAATTATTGTTTCTGTATCAAAACTTTCAATGCCAATATTTGACTCATTGTTTATTGGTAATTATATCGAAGATAGAGGCAATTTGTTCTTTTTGCTGTTTATATATTTAGTATCAATTGTTGGATTCTTTTTAAGTGAAATATTTATAAAAAAATGCCAAAAGTAAGTATTTTAATACCGGTTTATAACGATGAAATATTCATTGAAGATCTTTTAAATTCAATCTTAAATCAGTCATTTCAGAACTTTGAATGTTTAATATATAATCATGGATCAACAGATAATTCTCAAAAAATTTTAGAAAATTTTTCCAACAAAGATAAGAGGATAAAAGTTTTTGTTGCACAACAAAATATAGGAAATGGTGCAAACAATAAATTATTGCAACATGCAACTGGCGAATACATTAAATTTTTTTGTGCCGATGATATAATGATGCCAAATTGCATAGAGAAACAAGTATCTTTTTTTGAAGATAAAAAAAATAATAAATATTCAGTTTTGTTATCAAGGGTTATAGAGATTAATAAAAAAGGTGTTGAATTTAATAGAAATAAAAATACATACATAAATAAAAGTTGGGATGAGCATTTAAATTATATCTTTTATAAATGCAACCCTGAATTCTCCTTTCCTACCGTTATGATTAAAAAATCAGCAATTTGCGATAAAATGAATCTATTTGATGAGAGATTTGCTCAATTAAACGATGTTGTTTTGTGGATAAATATATTTTTTCAAAAGAAAGAATTTTATGTATTAAATGATTTTTTGATAAAATACAGAAAGCATAGTAATAACATTAGCAATCTTAATAGTATTAAAAAAAAAGCAAGATTAATATTTGAATATCAAAGAATTTTGGAGTTTTATTTAATTAATATTAAAACTTTTGATATTTTGTTGAAAATATTTCCAGAAGCACAAATTTTCCTTAAAAATCTAAATGAAAATGATGTAGATTTGATACCTTTTATAATTTGCCAACTTGCTTTGAAGGTAAACTATAAGCTAAATCCATATATGGAAGTTCATAAAAATTTTGCAATTAATCAATTATTTAATATTCTTGAAAATAATAATATTGCTCAGAAAATATATGAAAAATTTAATTTCACTTATTCGGATTTTAAGAATTTAACATTAAATAATCCAAATGGTCTTGATATAGCATATTTGTATAAAAGCAAAAATTTAGATTATACTTCCTTAAAAAAAGGAAAAGGTTTGCTTAGATTTATATATACTATAAGAAAAAAAATTATAAAAATAAGAATTAAAAATTTGCAAAAAAATTTTTTTTAAATTTTATAACTTATATTTAATTCACAAATCAGAATTTATCAAATAATACAAGATGATATTCAATAATAACTATATATCAAAATTGTAATTAATGAATAAATTTTTGATAAGAAATAGTTGTTGACAATGAAAAAAAAATAACAAAAATTACCAATAAAAAATAAAAAATTTCATGAATGGGGAGCTTAAAAATATTACCGCTGTTATTTTGGCTGGTGGTAAAGGAACAAGAATTGCTGAGGAGAGTCAAAACAAACCAAAGCCTATGATAGAAATTGGTGGAAAACCGATTTTGTGGCACATTATGAAAATTTATAATCACTACGGTATTAAAGATTTTATAATTTGTGCTGGACATAAACAGCATGTAATAAAAGAATATTTTTTTAATTACCAATTATTCTCCTCTGATGTTACCATAAACACCCATAACGGCATTAATGATGGCATTACTTTTCATGATAAAAATCATGATGAGTGGAACATTACAATTGCTGACACTGGAGAGGAAACAATGACAGGTGGAAGAATTAAAAGAATTGCCAAATATCTTGATCCAAATCAACCATTTTGCCTAACATATGGTGATGGAGTTTCTGATGTTGATATCGGAAAATTGTTTGATTTTCATATTAATCATGGCAAAATCGCTACGGTTACGGGCACAATTCCATCGGCTCGATTCGGTGCTCTTCATTTGGGTAAAGATAATGCAGTAGAGGGTTTTGTTGAAAAACCAGCTAATGAAGGCGGTTATATCAATGGTGGTTTTTTTGTGTTATCTCCAAAAATTATCGATTTTATTAAGAATGACGATACTATTTTTGAAAAAGAGCCCTTAGAAACCATAGCTAAAAAAGGTGAATTAATGGCTTATCTTCATAACGGATTTTGGCAACCGATGGATACCGTCAGAGATCATTCTCATTTGTGTAATTTATGGAACGAAAATCTCGCTCCGTGGAAAGTTTGGTAAAATAAAATGCACATAAATCAACAATTCTGGCACAATAAAAAAGTATTTATCACCGGACATACCGGTTTTAAAGGAAGTTGGCTTACGCTTTGGCTTTCTAGCCTTCAAGCCAAGGTTTATGGTTATGCATTGCAACCTAACACCGATCCAAATTTATTTAACATATTAAATCTAGAGAACAAAATCACTCATCAAATCGCCGATATTCGCGATCTAGAAAAATTACAAAAAGCCATCAATGATTTTGCCCCCGATATCGTTTTTCACCTTGCGGCTCAACCTTTGGTGCGATATTCTTATCATAATCCAATCGAAACTTATCAAACTAATGTGATGGGAACGGTTAATGTCTTAGAAGCGGTTAGAAAATATGGCAAAGCCTCGGCAACAATAATTGTAAC
>JBIIFQ010000029.1:0-9473 GCA_044237235.1 Rickettsiales bacterium | reverse complement strand
TTCGCTTCGATAGTTTCGATATTAAACTTGAAAATAAAAATAATGGGCAAAATTTTAAAAGACGCGATAATTTTATTTCACCAAAATTGGGTTTGGTTTTCAAACCACAAAAAAATCTTTCACTTTATTCGAGCTACAGCACCACCTATTTACCTAGTGCCGGCGATCAATTTTCTGCACTCGACGCCAAATCAAAATCTTTGAAACCGGAAAAATTACAAAATTACGAATTCGGCACCAAATGGGATATCACCGACAAACTTAATTTTAACACCGCAATTTTTCAATTAGATCGCACCAACACTCGCGCCAATGACCCCAATGGTTCGGGTTATTATGTTTTGACGGGAAGCTCAAGAATTCGTGGCTTTGAAGCTTCTTCGACGGGAAAAATTAATAAAAATATTGAGGTGATTGCGTCTTACTCTCATCTTGATGCAAAAATTTCTAGCGCAACGCTTGATGCCAAAAAAGGCAATAAATTAGCTTTAACTCCGAGCAATAAAATTGCTCTGTGGAATAAATATAATTTCACTAAAGAATTAAGTTTCGGACTTGGCTTTATCAAGCAATCAAGCCAATATTCAGCGGTTGATAATAAAGTAAAATTAAAGGGATTTAATCGCTTTGACGGTGCAATATTTTACAAAATTGATGAAAAAACTCGCGCCCAAATTAATGTTGAAAATATTTTTAACAAAAAATATTTTCTCACTGCTCACAATAATAATAATTTGCAATTCGGTTCCACGCGCGCTTTCAAAGCGAGTTTGAATATGGAGTTTTGATTAAATTTAAAATAACTTAAATAAAATAATGACAATCGCAAAAGAAATAGAAAAAGCCCTCTTGGAATTAAGTAAAACAAGACCAATATTTCACTCAGAAGCAGACTTTCAATTTGCGTTGGCTTTAAAATTAAAAGAGTCGGATTTTGAAATAAGACTTGAAAAGCCTTATTTATTAAATAATAAAAGATTGCGTTTGGACATCGAAATTCATAACAAGAAGTTTGAAAAATATGCAATTGAACTGAAATATAAAACCAAGAAGCTTTTAACTGATTACAACAATGAAGAATTTAATTTAAAATCACATTATGCACAAAATGATGGAGCTTTTTTATTTTGGAAAGATGTCTATAGAATAAATCAATTAATAAAAAATGACAAACAACTTAATTTTAAAAGTGGATTTGTTATTTTTTTAACCAATGATAATCGGTATTATGAATCTGATGAAGAAGGCAATAAAAATATTATAGAATTATTAGTCGATCATAGTAGTAAAAAATCATGCAAAGATCTATCGCTTTTAACAAAAAAATCAACAATTTTGTGGCAAGATTATAGCGAAATTATTGAAGAAAAAAATAATACAGCATTCAAATTTTTAATGTTAGAATTTCCATTTAAATAATTTTAGTTTAGTTAATCTAGTTAAATTAAATTTTGGTTAGATGAGTTTACCACTTCAAATTTCATAAACTTATAAAGAATTCGGAATCTAACTCTTCCTTTAAGTGTAGCATATCTTGTAACCCTACACTTTACAAAAATACTCGCAACATCAACGGGCTGTAGCTCCCCCCTTGAGGGCTTACAAACCTACGAATTTCTACAAGCTTGGAAAAGCTTCAGGCTGTAGCTCCCCCATTGAGGGGGAGCGGGCTCCGAGAATTTAACGGTAGTTAAATTCGCGGAGACGTGGGGGGTCAAAAACATAGAGCATCAACGCTCTTAAGATTATCGTAAAAACTAAAGCAAAAAAATTCCAAAAAAGGCGATTTCTTGATTTAACTTTTAAACTAAAAAATATTTCAATTTTTCTTAAGAAAACCATACAAAAATTACAAAAATAACTTAAAAAATCACCAATTTTTTTTAAAAAATTTATAAATTTGTGGATTAAATTTAAAATCAAGAAATCGTCTTTTTTGGAATTTTTTTTGTTTTAATTTTTGAGTTAACCTCAAGCCAGTTCTTGCTGTTGGTATCTGACCCCCCACGGCTCACAAATCGCAACTACCGTTGCGATTTTATCGCCTGCTCCCCCTCAAGGGGGGAGCTACAGCCTGAAGCTTTTTTGAGTTTGTGGGGGTGTAAGTCCTCAAGGGGAGAGCTATGGCACCGTAGATGTTACGAGTGTTTTCGTAAAATGAAAGTTCGAAAAATCTTGAAGGAAAATTAATTTAAAAATTTTAACGCCACCTCATCAAGCGAAACCTCACTCTTCTCACCGTTTTTTCGATTTTTAATTTCAACTTTTCCTGAAGCTAAAGATTTTGGTCCGACAATAATTTGCTTTGGAACACCAATTAAATCCGCCACCGAAAATTTTTGTCCTAAACTATTTTTGGTATCATCATAAAGCACTTCGACACCTTGATTTTGGAGTTTCAAATAAAGCTCTTCGCAAGCCTTATCGCAAGCTTCATCGCCAATTCGAATATTAATTAAAATTACATCAAAAGGTGAAATTTGTGCAGGCCAAATAATGCCATTTTCATCATGATTAGCTTCGATCGCCGCCGCCACGACGCGAGAAACACCAATACCATAAGAACCCATATTTGGATAAATTTTTTCGCCACCCGCACCCATGACCGAAGCCTCCATGGCTTTAGAATATTTTAAACCAAAATTAAAAACTTGACCGACTTCAATTCCGCGCTTAGAAACGAGCTGATCCGCAGGAATTGGACATTTTTCGGGAATATGCAAATCATCGGCCATGGCATAAATTTTTTGAGTTTGAGCGATATCAATTTCTTGCTCTTCACTCAATTCATCAAATTTTTTATCATAAAAAATTGCACTCTCGCCGACATCCGCCAAAATATGAAATTCATGCGACAAATCGCCTCCGATCGCTCCGGTATCTGCTCTCAAGGCAATTGGCTTTAAACCCATTTTACGAAAAATTTTAAAATAAGTTTCATACATCAAATCATAAGTTTTACGCGCATCTTCTGCGTTTAAATCGAACGAATAAGAATCTTTCATTAAAAATTCTCGACCCCGCATCAAGCCGAATCTAGGGCGAATTTCATCGCGAAATTTCCAATGAATTTGGTATAAATTTTTCGGCAAATCCTTGTAAGAAGTGATATTTTTACGAAATAAATCTGTCACAACTTCTTCGTGAGTTGGACCGTAAAGAATATCGCGATCGTGACGATCTTTGATTCTAAGCATCTCTTTGCCGTAAGCTTCATAACGCCCAGACTCAATCCATAATTCTGCAGGCTGAATAGTTGGCATTAGAACTTCCAAAGCGCCAGCCTTATCCATTTCCTCTTTGATAATTTTTTCAACTTTACGCAAAACTTTTAAACCGAGTGGCAACCAAGAATAAATTCCCGAAGCGGTTTGGCGAATCATGCCGGCTCGAACCATTAATTGGTGGGAGACCACCGTGGCATCGATTGGATTTTCTTTTAAAGTTGGTAAAAAATATTTTGATAAACGCATAAAATTTCAATAAAAATTGAGTAAAATATATTAATTTAAAAAAGTTGCGAAATTTAGATTACGACTGATAAATCGCCCACTTCATGAAACAAATCCCGAATCATCGCCAAAAGTATTAAACGGTTTTCGCGCGCGTAATTATCGACATCATTTACCACCACATGCTCAAAAAAATGATCAAGTGGCGCTTCAATAACCGCTAGCAAAGCAAAGGCTTTTTCAAATTCTGCTTTGGTAATAAATTTATAAAAATCACGAGAAATTTGCTTAATTCGACGATAAAGTAATCTTTCATATTTGCTTTTGAAGCCAAGAACTGAGGGGCGTCCTCGATATTTTTTGTTATCCTTTTTTTCTTCAATCGCCAAAATATTTGTTGATCTTTTATAAAGCTCAATAAGTTTTTTATGATTATCACTTGATAAAAAATTATCCAAAAATTTAATTTTTTTGATTAAATATAAAATATCCACCGACTTATGAGATTCTAAGCTTTCGAGGTAGGCGTTCATCACAACATTTAGCACATCTTGACGCACTTGCTCTTGTTCTTTTAGGTAAATTTTTAAACGCTCAACAATAAATCGCACAATCTCTTCGATCAAATTTCTCTTTAATTCAAAAAATTCTTTTTTATTTTTGGAAATATGTTTTTTAAGAAGTTTAAGAGGATAAGATTTTAAAGAACGCTCGACCAAAATTCTAATTGGAAAAGCGATATTATGTTGATGCGAAGTACGAATAATTCCAAGAGCACAACGACGTAAAGCGAATGGATCTTTAGAGCTTGTCGGCTTTTCATTGACCAAAAAAAATCCAACAATTGTATCAATTTTATCGGCAATCGCCATGGTGATTCCGAGAGGAGATTGCGCGGTCGGTGAATTAGCGCCATCAGGCAAATAATGCTCATAAATTGCATCGGCAATTTTATGATTTTCAAGTTGCTTAGTGGCATAAAAACTGCCGAAGCGCCCTTGTAATTCAGGCAATTCAGCCACCGCCTTAGTTGCCAAATCAGCCTTAGATAAATCAACCGCCCTGTCAATTAAACCAATTTCACAATGCGGAACGAAAATTGATAAAAATTTTGCCATTTCTTTCAATCTTTCCACCTTCTCCAACATGGTGCCAATTTTTTGATGATAAATAATTTTTTGTAATTTTATCAAATAATCACTCAAGTGATTTTTTAAATCTTCTTCGACAAAAAATTCTAAATCGGTAAGCCTCGCGCGCATGATTTTTTCATTATCGGCAATAATTTTTTTAACATTATTTTCATTAATTTCGCAATCAACAACAAATAAAAATTTAGAAGAAAATTTTCCATCAAAATCTGAGCAACAAATATATTTTTGATTGTATTGCAATGTTAAAATTAACGCTTCACTTGGTAATTCTAAAAATTTATTATCAATCTCTCCAACCAACACTTCTGGGCTTTCGCATAATCCAACTAGCTCATCTAAAAAATTTGATTTTTCAAAATTAGCGGGCAATTTTAAATAATTTTCGTGAGTAATTTTATGAAGTTTTTGTATAATTTTTTTCCTTCTCGCATCTTGATCAACAATAATATTATTTTTTTTCATAATATGTTCGTAATCTCTAGCGCTGTTGATTAAAATTTGATTACCAAATTTATCAAAACTAATATTTTTAGCTTGCACAAAAGCAAAATTTAAATCAATTATTTTGTCATCAAACATCGCCACAATGCCACGAATTGGACGAATCCACTTGGCTTGATTGCCTTCTTGATCGACATCATAACGCATTAATTTTTGCCAAGAATTTTGCATTTTTTGCAAAATTATCGGAAGTGACGAGGCGATTATTTCGCTGGTTTTGGTCACTAATTCAGGCTTATTAAAAACATAAAAACCATCAATAATTTGTAAATCTTCTAATTTATTTTTACCGGTTGATTTTAAAAAACCCTCGATGGCTCTAGGGTCAGCATCGAGTTTCGGACCAATTTTTTTTTGAGCATTTTGAGCTTGCTCGACACTTAAATTACTTAAAATTAACACCAAGCGTCGTGGCGAAATAAAAACTTTGATTGAGTCTTCGCTTAAATTTAAATTATTTTTTATAAAAACTTCTTGGGCAATTTTTAAAAAATTTTCCGCCGAATTTTTTTGCATTCTAGCGGGAATTTCTTCGCTAAAAATTTCTAAAACAAAATCTGTCATGATTAAAAATTAGTTTGTTCAACACGAATAAATTTAATGCTGTCTATCAGGCTTTTATCAACCATCGCGATGGCATCAATAATATCTTTTTCGACATGATTTTCGGTCAAAATTGCACCGACAAAAATGTCTTTATTATCTTCATTTTGTTGTTTGAAAACAACCTGTTTTGGATTGATGCGATTAGCAAAAATCTGCTCGACAACATTGCCTTTTGATAAATTATTTTTATCAAAATTAAATACAATAAAATATTGTCCACAACGTTTTTTAATATTGATAATATTAGTTTCTTTAAGGTTAATACTTTCAGCATTAAATAAAAAACTATTATTGCGCTCACAAGCAATATCAACGATATCGGCGACAACTGCTGAACCAGTGGGCTTGCCCCCCGCCCCACGTCCAACCATCAAATTATATTCAAAGTTTGAGCCTTTGGAAAGCACGGCGTTATATGAGCCATCGATTTGAGCAATTTTTTCGGAATTTTTAATTAAAGCCGGATAAACCGATTGCTGAACTTCGTCGCCTAAATTTTTATAAACCGCTAGAAGCTTAATTTTGTAGCCCAATTCATCGGCAAGATTAATGTCGTCAATCGAAATTTTATTAATGCCCTCAATATAAGTTTGCGCATAATTCGGAAGTGACGAACGGGCAATTGCCGACAATAAAACAATTTTATGCGCGGTATCGTTGCCCTCAACATCAAAACGCGGATCGGCTTCAGCGAAGCCAAGCTCTTGAGCCTCTTGTAACGCAATTTTATAATCTTGTTTTTCATTTTTCATTTTGGTTAAAATGAAATTGCAAGTGCCATTTAAAATTGCATAAATTTCAGAAATTTCATTAGCAACAAAACCCTCTTTAAAAGCTTTTATTATTGGATTGGCACCCGCCACCGATGCTTCAAATCCGATGCTTCCGCGATATTTATCAACCCAATTTAAAATTTCTTTTCCCTGCTCCGCAAGTAACGCTTTATTGGCGGTAACCACTTTTTTATTATTTTTTAAACTGCTATGAATTAAATCTTTAGCGACATCATATCCACCCATTAATTCAACCACCACATCGACATTTTGGTCTTGGGCCAGATCTAAAATATTACTATAAAATTTTATTTTCGAATCGACAAAATCTTTCTTTGATCTTGAGGCAACCGCCACCACTTCAAACTCGCAATTGGTGCGAAGAGCGAGTAAATCTTTTTGATTTTGTAAAATTTCATAAACTCCGCGACCAACAGTTCCAAGGCCGGCAATTCCAATTTTAATTTTTTTCATGATTTATAAAAATTTTTTTAGCAAAATTAAAACTATTTTCTAAAATAGATTAAATTTAAGAGTATCATTATAATCGAATAATTATAATTTATAGAAAAATTTCACAAAAAATAACATTTTTTTAAAAAAACTTATCATGACGAAGAAAAAATTTTACCCAGATGCCAATCAAAACCTTGATTTTGCAAAGATGGAAGAGGATATTTTAAAATTTTGGCACGACGAAAAAATCTTTGAAAAATCGGTGGCGATGCGAAATTTTGCCAATGAACTTGATGAAGACAACACCTCGCCCGTTGTCAATCCTTGCTCGCTTAAGGATCACAAAAATTGCCGTCATGAAAAAAATGATAAAAATGAATTTGTTTTTTATGATGGTCCACCTTTCGCCAATGGGCTTCCGCACTACGGACATCTTCTTACCGGCTTTATTAAAGATTTAGTGGCGCGTTATCAAACCATGAAAGGTAAAAAAGTTGAACGACGTTTTGGTTGGGATACTCATGGTTTGCCGGTCGAAATGGAAACCGAAAAAGAGCTTACCAAGCGAGAAGGCAAGCCAATTTCAGGGCAAATTGCTATTCAAGAATTTGGCATTGAAAAATTCAACGATGCTTGTCAAAAATCAGTGATGAAATATGCTGATGATTGGGAAAATTATGTCACGCGTCAAGGGCGTTTTGTAGATTTTAAAAATAGTTACAAAACCATGGATTTGAACTACATGGAATCGGTTTTGTGGGCGTTTAAAGAGCTTCATAATAAGGGTTTACTTTACGAAGATTTTCGCGTCGTGCCTTATTCTTGGGCATGCCAAACTCCGCTTTCAAATTTTGAAACGCGGATGGATAATGCTTACAGGCAGAAGGCGAGTAAAACAGCGAAAGTTAAATTTTATCTTCGAGAAATTCCAAGTTTTTTACAAAAATTTTCAACATCCGCAACTAAAATTGCATTAATCGCTTGGACTACAACGCCATGGACTTTACCTTCAAATTTAGCTTTGGCAATTGGCGAAAAAATTGAATATGCTTTGGTCAAAAAAGATCATGAAATTTTAATTTTAGCCAAAAATTTAATTGAGAAATTCGCCAAAGATTTAGGTGAACATGAAATACTTGGAAGCGTTATGGGTCAAGAGCTCGTCGGTCTTCATTATCAACAATTATTTCCTTACAATAATAATTTTCAAAATGATGGAAGCGAAGTTTCGTTAAGAAATGAATCCGCTAAAGTTTTCACAATTTTGGCTGGCGATTTTGTTTCAACCGAAGAAGGAACTGGCATTGTTCACATCGCTCCCGGCTTTGGCGAAGACGATCAATTGCTTTGTAAAGGCAATGGCATTCCAACTATTTGCCCCGTCGATGAAGGTGGTAAATTTAATTCGGCAATTGGTTTTGTCGGCAAAAATAATAATGTTTATCGCATTAATGATGATAACAAAGAAGGCGGATTAAAGCTTGATGGGCGCAAAGTTTTCGACACTAATGATGACATTATAAAATATCTTAAAGAAAATAAAATTCTCTTCGGCAATCCTGAACAAATCCTCCACAATTATCCACATTGCTGGCGCACCGACACTCCACTAATCTACAAAGCCGTGAGTTCGTGGTATGTTAAAGTTACGGCGTTTAAAGATCGCATGGTTGAATTAAATCAACAAATAAATTGGATTCCGAATAATATTAAAGATGGACAATTTGGTAAATGGCTTGAAGGTGCGAGAGATTGGTCAATCACGCGCAACCGCTTCTGGGGCTGTCCCGTGCCAGTTTGGAAAAGTAAGTCGGGCAAATTAAAAGTCTTTGGCTCAATCGCTGAACTTGAAAAAATTTCGGGTAAAAAAATCGATAATTTACATCGCCCTTTCATCGATGAAATTGTTTTTTTTGAAGATGGCGAAGAATTTCGTCGCGTCACCGATGTGCTTGATTGTTGGTTCGAAAGCGGATCAATGCCTTACGCGCAAGTCCATTATCCATTTGAAAATAAAGAATGGTTTGAAGAAAATTTCCCCGCCGATTTTATCACCGAATATGTCGCTCAAACTCGTGGCTGGTTTTATACTTTGATGGTTTTGTCGACCGCTCTTTTTGATCGTGCACCCTTCAAAAACGTGATTTGCCACGGCACCATTTTAGATGAAAATTCACAAAAACTTTCAAAAAGATTACGCAATTACGCCGATCCGTTGGAAATATTTTCAACTATTGGTTCCGACGCCATGCGTTTTTACATGATTTCGCAACCCGTCATGCGTGGTCAAGAATTACGCATTGACAAAGATGGCAAAGCCTTCCGCGATAGTTTACGTTTATCAATAAAACCTCTCATTAACGCTTTTAATTTCTTTTGTCTTTACGCCAATGCCGATGGAATTTTTGCCAATCGCATTGAAGAAAAAAGGGATTTTAAAAATATTCTCGACCGCTATATTTTAGCAAAATTAAAATCCTCCGTAACCGCGATTGACAAGGCTATGCAACAATATGACACGGTTCAAGCTT
>JBIIFQ010000217.1:0-2514 GCA_044237235.1 Rickettsiales bacterium | reverse complement strand
CAAGAATTTTTAACTAATGATGAGTTCGATGTGGTCAAGGGCATTGATTTAACTCAGCCTAAAATATTTAAAATTAAAGTTTTTGAGGCATATGTTAGAAAATAAAATAACCAATAATATTATAAAAAATTTTTCTGCAAAATTTTCATTATGGAATATTTGTGGATTAATTTTTTTATTAAGCATTTACATTCGATCGCTTTCCGATATAGGTCCCGACACTGGAGTTTATATGGATGTCGGGAAAAAATTAGCGCTCGGCAAAGATTATTTTTCTGATATTTTTGAAATTAATTTTCCGATTTTAATGTGGCTTTACGCCCTTCAATATAAGCTTTCAATTGCCATTAATGTGAGTCCAATTTTAATGTCGGAAATTTTTGTGAATTGTGGCGGATTGCTTTCAATTATGTATGCTTCAAAAAATCTTAAAAGAACTAAAATTTATGAGAATAAAACCGAATTTAATTTAACCATAATTTGTTTTTTCTTAAGTTTTTTTCTGCGTCCCTACGGCTTACATCTTGCTGAATTTGGTACTAAATCGAGCTATTTTTTAATGTTTTTTTATTCATATTTATCCTTAATTTTAATCGCTAAAAATTCTCTTTCGAAAAAAGATTTGATTATCAGGGGAGTCTTGATGGGATTGATTTTAACCTTGAAGCCTCATTATTTAATTTTTATTGCTTTGATTGAAATTTATTTAGCAATTAAATCACGCTCTTTTTATTATTTTTTTGAAATTGATAAATTAATTTTTGCTTTAATTTCAATTTCTTATTTTGTTTTAATTCAAAAAATTCATCCAAATTTTTTCGATTATATCGTCCCGATGTGGAGTAATTATTTTGCTATTTATTCGAATTTTGAAAGAGTCTTAACCAATTTTTATTCAAATATGGCATTTGTTATATTGCCATATTTCGGAGCTTTTTTGGTTTTTGCTCGTCAAAAAATGAATGAAACCGATAAAACTTTTTCAATAATTTTTTGCGCTTCCTCCTTGGTAATATTGGTCGAAAGTATTTTTACCATCGACCAATTCTCAATGTTTTGCGCCATAAATTTAATTTTTATGACGCGGGTTTTATTAATTATTTTTCGTAATAATTTTTTAAATTTTTCAGAAAATTTATTTTTTTTGGGTTTTTTTGTAATCATTCCTCTTTCGCAATATGAATTTATTCGCACCTCTATTTTTGGATTTAGCGGAGTGATTAATTTGTGGTGGGCGATGATGATTTACAGTTTTGTAATTTTGTTTAAAAAACTTGATAAATCTTCGCGAAAAAGAATATTTTCTTTCAAGAATATTGTGGTTTTTTTACTAAGTTACTTGATAAGTTTTTATTTGATGATCAAGGCTTTTGACAATTCAAATTTTTGGCTTTCTAACTTCACCGCTCTAGCCTTGTTTTTTACTTATTATTACATTTGTGAAAAATATTTTTTTATAAAAATTAGTGAAAAATTTACGCAATTTTCTATTTTCATAATAATGGCATCGCTTTTTTTATATATTCATGATTATTCTGATAATTTTCGCGATTTGTTAAGTGAAACGGGGTTTAGAAATAAGTTCCGTAAAATTTATGACTTCAAGGCTTATTACTACAAAACAAAAGCTCCAAAGCCAAGTGATAATGAAATAAATTTTTATAATTTTCATCAATTAGCTCATCCAATTGTTGATTATTTTAACAAAGATATGCCTCAAAAAATTTCCATTTACGGCATAAGTAGCACAAATTCTTCTGGAAGAATGTTATTTCCAATTCGTAAACCGCATGTTAATTTTGTTTATGATTACATAATTACCGACATTAAAAAAATGCTTAAAGATAATAATACCAAATTAATTTTTATTGACAGCAATAAGCCCAGCGAAGAAGATGCGAAGAAGTGTAATATTGGCTATGTTGAATATTTATTTTTCGATAAAGAAATAAAAGATTATTTTGTAAAGAATTATAAATTTGAAAATCGTTCAATCGTCGTCGATAAATATGAAATAAAAGATGATTTCTTCTCGTGGTTTTACGATAATCAAAGCGATGCCGAATCTGCGAAATACCAACTTAAAGGCTCATTTAAAAGAATTTCATCCGATATCGAGGTTTATGTTAGAAAAAATTAAAACTTTTTTTGTGAAAAATATTTTTTCTCAAAGTAATTCAAATAAAAAAAATAATCTAATTTCTTTTGGGGTTGGGAGCTTGTTAATGTTAGCTTTCGCGCCATTTAATTTGTTTATTTTTTCTCCAATTTCTTTAGTAATTTTCTATTTAATTATTGATAAAGAGAATAATTTAAAACAAGTTTTTTACCGGAGTTTTTTTTATTGTTTCGGTTTTTTTGTTTTTGGAATTTATTGGATTTGTAATTCTCTTTTGGTGGATGTTGCAAAATATGGTTGGCTTATTCCTTTCGCAATCACTCTGATTCCTGCCTTGATGGCATTTTACTTCGCCACTTTATGTTATATATACAAGTTATTAATAAAGCGTTTTT
>JBIIFQ010000028.1:0-9597 GCA_044237235.1 Rickettsiales bacterium | reverse complement strand
TTATTTTTTCAAGAAAAATATTTAGCAAAAAACACAAATTTTGATAAAAAAAATAAAATTATTTCTTGTGATTTGGAGCCTAAAAACAAAGCTTCTACAGATTATTCCCAAGATGATAAAAATGGCTTACAAAATCTTATTTCAAAAGAAAATAAGGATAATTTAGCTCAAATTCCAGCTCAAAAAATTATTGTCAAAAATGGCGAAGAAAAAAAACCACTTAAATTGGAAAAAGAAAGTAAAAAACTTGATGAAAAAAAACAGATTAATCAAGAAAGCGAAGAAAATAAATTGATAATAAAAAAAACCGCCAACTCGATTGTGAAATATAAAATCAGAGGAGAAAAAACAAAATCCTCAACAGAGCCAAATAATGTTTTACCAAATCCGATTGCCAATGAAAAAATTTCCCAACCCACGAAGAAACCGGTAATCGTGATTGATGCCGGTCATGGTGGCAAAGATCCGGGAACGATTGGGGTTTATGCGCGAACCAAAGAAAAAAACATTACTCTTTCTTACGCCAAAGAACTTGCCAAGCATTTAATGAATGAAAATAAATATAAAGTTTATTTAACGCGCGATGAAGATTTTTTTATTCCTCTCGACAAAAGGGTTGCTAAGTCGCGACGCAAAAAAGCCGATTTATTTATTTCGCTTCACGCCAATTCGATTGTTGATAAAAATATTTCGGGATTTTCGATTTACACATTATCCGACAACTCTTCCGACAAACAAGCAGAGCTCTTGGCGCAAAAAGAAAATCAAGCTGATATTCTTAGTGGCATTGATTTTTCGGGAGCAAGTAAAGATATAATGAAAACCTTGATTGATCTATCGCAAAGAGAGTCGAAAAATAGTTCGGCGCGCTTCGCTAAATATGTAATCAGAGATGTTAAAAAAGCCGAAATTGAAATTTTACAAAACACACATCGCTTTGCGGGATTTA
The DNA here is from genome assembly GCA_044237235.1 of Rickettsiales bacterium. Taxonomy (GTDB): domain Bacteria; phylum Pseudomonadota; class Alphaproteobacteria; order Rickettsiales; family UBA1997; genus CAILUF01. The sequence goes on along the minus strand of JBIIFQ010000028.1, from coordinate 8,648 downwards.
TGGTTTTAACCGCACCCGACATGGCTTCAGTTTTAGTTGAACTTGGTTATTTATCAAATCGACGCGAGGAAGAAATGCTTAACAGCTCTTCTTACCGCAGGTTAGTTGCCAAGACATTAACTAATTCAATCAATCAATATTTTAAAAATTTTAAATAGAAATATGTCAATATTCGATAATAATGAAAAGAAAAATAAACAACCTAGTTTATTTGGAATCCCACTTAGTGAGCAAAGCTCTGAAACCAATAATGGCGGGCAATTATTTGGAATCCCACTTAGCGGACAAGGCTCTGAAACCAACAATGGCGGGCAATTATTTGGCATTTCAGTTGCTCCGGTTGAAGATACAAATTCGACACCTTATTATCTAACTCCAGCCATAACTCAAAGTTTAAATTTACTTGAATTAACTTTGCAAAAAACCACTTTTGATAAGGCAGATTTTGAAACTTTAAGATCAACTTTAAGTTTGTTACCGATTACCGAAATTAGTCGTTTGAGATCAACAATTTCAGTGGCTTCTCTCGATAATTTATCCAAAAAAGCTGATATTTATGAAAAAACTCAAACAATCGAAATCGAAAAATCGACTTTACCAAATCAAAAAGAGGATAATAAGGATAAGGAAAATGATCTTCTTAAACATAAAGATATAGAAAATTTTAATCCAAATCAAAAATTATTAAGCAAAGAAGAAATAAACAAATTAATGGCAAATTTTTTGAGTGAGCGCAATGATTTGGCACAAAATATGGAAGAAAAAAATAAGCAAATTAGCCTAGAAAATAATAAACAAACCAATCTATCAAATTAAAAAATAAATTTTGTTGCAAGACATGTTTCTTTTTAATAAAATATAGAAAATTTTGATAACAATTTAGACTTATGAAAAAAACTTTTAGCATATTATTTGCCAGCTTTATTTTTATTGGAGTTTTGTGTTTGAGTTTCGCATTCATAATATTTAAACAATTTAGCGAAAACTTACCCGATTACGAGCAATTAAAAAATTACAACCCAATGATAACCACTCGTCTCTATGCCTCAGACGGGTCTTTAATCAGTGAATTTTCAAAAGAAAAACGTATTTTTGTTCCCATCGATTCAATTCCAAAAAATTTAATTAATGCTTTTTTGGCGGCCGAAGATGCTAATTTTTACAAGCATTCCGGAATTGATTTATTTGCAATTTTTCGAACTTCCGTCACCAATACTTTTGGCGTTTTGAGTGGGGAAGGTGGCATGGGCGGGGCTTCAACTATTACTCAACAAGTTGTAAAAAACTTTTTATTAACTCGCGAAAGAACCTTTCAACGTAAAATAAAAGAAGCGATTTTGGCTTATCGTATGTCAAAATCTTTTCCTAAAGAGCGCATTCTCGAGCTGTATTTGAATCAGATTTATCTTGGTTCAGGAGCCTATGGAGTTGCGGCGGCTGCTCAAGTTTATTTTGATAAATCGGTTGACGAATTAACTCTCGAAGAATTTGCTCTTTTGGCTACTTTGCCGAAAGCTCCTTCCAAACTTGATCCGCGTAAGAATATTCAAAAAGCCAAAGAGCGTCGCAATTGGGTTATTGAGCGCATGATTGCCGAGAATTTTATTGAAGAAAAAGACGGAAAATTAGCGATGGAACAACCAATAGTTCTCAAAACTCGCATTGATCAAGAGTTAATTCGAGCAAGTTTTTTTTCTGATAGCGTAAAAAAAGAACTTACCGAATTATATGGGTCGGATAATGTTTTTGAAAATGGCATCGTTGTAAGTACAACGCTAGATCCAAAACTGCAAAATATTGGCATCAATGCCTTTGAAAAGGGCATCGAAGATTATGATAAAAAACATGGTTATCGTGGAGCTTTGGGTAAAATTGAAACCAACGATAAATGGCAAGAAGTTTTACAAAAATTTGATCCTAAAAAACTTTACAAAGAAACTTGGATGAAGGCCGTGGTTCTGTCAATTTCTAAAGATTTGGCGTCGATTGGTATTGAAAATGGCGAGCTGGCATCAATAGAATTTTCATCTTTAAAATGGGCAAAAAAATATAAAACTATAAATTCACGCGGTCCCGCCCCTAAAAAAATTTCGGAGATTTTAGAAATCGGCGATGTAATTTTAGTTGGAAAATCAGCCAAAGAAGGGGTTTATAATTTACACCAAATCCCCGAAGTTAATGGTGGATTTGTTGCTCTAGATCCGCATACAGGAAGGATTTTGGCGATGTCTGGTGGTTATGTTGATTTGCCTAATCAATTTAATCGTGCTACGCAAGCAATGCGTCAACCTGGATCAACCATGAAAACTTTTGGCTATATCGCGGCTCTTGAAAATGGCTTTACGCCTGCCTCCGTTGTTATGGATGAAGAAATATCTTTAAATCAGGGTGTAGGATTGCCACCTTATCGTCCTTCAAATTATTCGAGCGATTTTTACGGATTAACAACTCTTAGAACTGGATTAGAGCAATCGCGCAACGTTACTACGGTTCGAATGGCCGACATGGTCGGGCTTGAAAAAGTCGTCGATGTTGTTAAAAGATTTGGGGTAAATGAAAATCCAAAACGAATTTATTCTTTAGTTTTAGGTTCAACCGAAACAACAGTCTTAAAGCTTGCTACCGCTTATGGCATGATGGTTAACGGTGGTAAAAAAATCACCCCATCAATGCTTGAAAAAATTCAAGATCGCGATGGTAAAACTATTTACAAGCGCGATAAAAGAGACTGTCGAAATTGCTTTATCAATAATTTAAATGATTATATTGAAAAAGCCCCCGAACAATTGCCAATCCCTTATCTAGACGATATCAAAGAGCAAATAACCGATTCTGCCACCGCTTACCAAATTACTTCAATGCTTCAAGGCGTTGTCGATAGAGGAACGGCGGCTCGGGCTAAATCAATTGGTAAAATTGTCGGCGGAAAAACCGGCACTACTAACAATTCATTCGACTCTTGGTTTGTAGGCTTTTCACCTGATTTAGTTATGGCAGTTTATATTGGATTCGACACTCCGAAATCTTTAGGCGACGAAGAAACCGGTGCTTCGGTGGCAATGCCAGTCTTCATTGATTTCATGAAAGAGGCTATCAAAGATAAACCTTCGGTTCCATTTAGAACGCCTAATTCCGTTAAGCTTGTTAAGATTGACAGAACCACAGGAAAATATCCAAATCCTTCAACTCCAAAAGAAAAAATATTTTTTGAAGCTTTAAAAATTGAAGATGAAATTGATGAGAATCAAAATGATGAAAATTCAACTCAAAATAACGAAAGTTCATCTGAAAATAAAAACTCCGAAGACTTTAAAGAAAAGCCTTCGGAACCAAATATTGAAGATAATCAACCTACGGGAATTTACTAATGGATTATGGTCTAATTATCAATATCGCCATCGGATTTTCAATGGCATTAATCTTGCTTCGTTTCTTTCATGCCAATAATTCATACGAAAAAATCTTAAGTTTTTATTTATTATTTACGCAATTTATTTTACTGTTTTTAAATATTTCGAGTCCAGAATTTAAAGAAATATTTGACATTATAATTGTGTTATTTTTGCTAAAATTAGTGGCAACTTTGTTTTTACTTTTTAACAAGAAAAAGATATGATAAGTTTTCTAATTATTACTTTTGTTTTTGTAACTTCTTTTTTGATTTTGATCACAACTATTTCTTTTCTTCGGGCTAAAGATATTTTTACCATGACACATGTTGCGATGATTTTTAATTGCTATATTTTGCCTCTCACTTTAATTGCCATTGAAATAAAAAATTTTTCCAGCACATCGATTCTTAAAATAATTACGCTTTCATTGGTGAACATAGTTATTGTAAATATTGTTTGTCATTTAATTTTAAGAAGAGCGATGATAAATAAAATTTATCCCGATGCTGAAAATAAAAATAAAACAACCTCAAATTCCTAGTTTTTTTCAAAAAAAATCTTCAATAAAACATAATATTAAGGAATAATTACAAGTAATAATTTATAACAAAAAAATTTTTATAAAAAACATTGTTTGGATTATAAAAAAAAATGTAAATTAGTCGTTGCAATTTTTTTTAATATGTTAAATTATCACTCAAATAAAAATTAATAATTTTTTTAATCAAAAAAAAATATAACTTATGGAAATAGCAATAAAAAATGTCTTAGACGACAAGTTACGCAAGGATTTTCAAATGAATATTCCTTCGCAATTAATTAATCAAAAAATCAATGATTATATCGTAAAAATTCAAGCAGAATTTTCAATGGAAGGCTTTGAAAAAGGTAAAGTTCCAGCTGAAACAATTAAAGAAAAATATGGTAAATCGATAATGGCTGAACAATCTGACATTTTGATTTCAGAAGCAATTAGCAAAATTGTAAATGATAATAAATATAAAATTGCATCATATCCAAAAATTGAATTCAAAACTTTTGAAGAGGGAAAAGATTTAAATCTAGTGGCTTCATTTGAAATATTTCCATCAATGCCTGAAGTTGAATTATCAAAAATTTCTTTGAATAAATATCAAGTTGAATTTTCTGAAGAAGAATTAGAAGAAATGGCGATCAAATCTTTAAAAGCAAAATTAAATAAAGTTGAACAAGATAATATTTATTTAGCTAATTATGGCGATATCGTTATTATTAACTACAGCGGAACCATCAATGGTCAAGCTTTTGAAGGTTCAAAAGGTGAAAATTTTGAATTAGAGCTTGGTTCAAAAACTTTTGTTGATAATTTTGAAGAGCAACTTGTCGGTAAAATGACGGGTGAAGAAGTTAGTGTAAAGGTTAATTTCCCAGCTGATTATTTCAGACCAGCTCTTGCTAGTAAATCTGCAGTTTTTGCGGTTGAAATTATTTCGATTTCAAAATTAGAAAATCAAAAATTAGATAATGAATTTATTCAAAAAACAACAGGACTTGAAGATATTGAAGATCTAAAAGATGATATTTTTGATCAAATGAACATTAATTATTCAACAACTTGCAGAGCAATATTCAAAAAAGAATTATTCGATTATCTAGATTCTTTTTACAAAATCGAATTACCAGTTGGCTTGGTTAATGAGCAAAGCAAATTCTTGAAAGAAATGACAGGAACTAAAGAGCAAGAAGCTCCACTTTCTACCGAAGCTAAATTAAGAAGCTTGAAATTATCGCAAAGAATGGTGCGTTGTGGCTTGATTCTTGCCGATATTGCTAGCAAAAACGGAATTCAAGTTTCTAATGAAGATGTTGATCAAGAAATTAAAAATATCATTGGTCAATATCCGGAACAAGAAGCTCAAATTTTGGAAATGTATAATAAAAATCCACAAGCGATTCAACAAATTCAAGGAGCAATTCTTGAGGAAAAAACTATTGATTTTATTTTACAAAAAATCAATATTAATGAAATGAGAGTTTCTTCAAAACAAATCGATAGATTGTGGTTTGACATTTCAAATAATCAATAATTAAACATTAAACAAATATTATGAACGATTTATTAGATGCACTAAAATTAGTTACTTTTCCAATTCACAAAGAGGGGTATAAATTTATATTTATATTTGCTATCGCTACTGCTATTTTAGCTTTATTGAGCAACTTTCTTGGTGTGATTGGTTTGGTCGCAACTCTTTGGTGCATCTTTTTCTTTCGCGATCCTGAAAGATTCGTTCCTCTAGAAGACAATGCCATCATCAGTCCAGCCGATGGCGTTGTCACTAGAGTTGAGTATGGTGCAGAAGCTCCAGAAGAGCTTGGTTATGGTAAAACAAAATTCAATAAAATTAGCATTTTCCTTAATGTTTTCAATGTTCACGTTAATCGCGTTCCATTGTCGGGTTCGGTAACGAAAGTTGTTTATCGCCCAGGAAAATTTTTAAGTGCTAATGCCGATGATGCTAGCGTCGAGAATGAAAGAAATTCAGTTGTAGTTAAAAATTCAAATGGAACAGAAATCATTTTTGTTCAAGTTGCCGGTTTGGTTGCTCGCAGAATTATTTCTGATTTAAAAGAAGGCCAAGAAGTTGTAGCAGGTCAAAGATATGGCATAATTCGTTTTGGGAGTAGGGCAGATTTATATTTTCCAGAAAATGTTGAAATTAAATCTTTGTTAGGGCAAACTATGGTCGGTGGCGAAACAATTATCGCAAAGATTAACTAAATTTTTTAAAAATGCGTTCCTTAAATATTGCAAAATTAGCTTCGAAAAGAGAAGAAGCTCGTATCGGTGGTGGTCAAAAAAGAATCGATGTTCAACACTCAAAAGGCAAGCTTACGGCTCGCGAAAGAATCGAAGTTTTACTCGATCCCGATTCATTTGAAGAATATGGTCTTTATGTCGAGCATCGTTGTTCTGACTTCGATATGGAAGATAAAAAACATCCGGGAGATGGCGTTGTTACTGGTCAGGGAACCATCAATGGTCGTTTAGTATTTCTTTATAGTCAAGATTTTACGGTGATGGGTGGCTCGCTCGGCGAGGCTCACGCCAAAAAAATCTGTCACATGCTTGATAAAGCAATGCAAGTTGGTGCTTTGGTGATTGGAATTAATGATTCGGGTGGAGCTCGAATTCAAGAAGGAGTTGATTCTTTAGGTGGTTATGGTGAAATTTTTCAAAGAAATATTGATGCCAGTGGAGTGGTTCCGCAAATCTCTTTAATCATGGGACCATGCGCCGGCGGAGCGGTTTATTCGCCAGCTCTCACCGATTTCACCATCATGGTTGAAAATTCTTCTTACATGTTTGTAACTGGTCCCGATGTGGTTAAAACGGTGACTCACGAAACAGTTTCGCAAGAAGATTTAGGAGGAGCGTCGGTTCACGGTTATAAAAGTGGAGTTGCGCATTTAACTTTCAAAAGCGATATCGAAGCGCTCTTGCAAACGCGACGTTTAATTAATTTTTTACCACTTTCTAATAAATCTGAATTGCCACAAATTCCGGTCGATGATAATTTTGATCGCGTCGATGTTTCGCTCAACACTTTGATTCCAGAAAATCCCAATCAACCTTACGATATGCTAGAGTTGGTTGAAAAAATTCTCGATGAAGGTGATTTTTATGAAATTCAACCAAATTATGCCAAAAATATTATTATTGGTTTCGGCAGAATGGAGGGTCAAACCGTTGGGGTCGTTGCCAACCAGCCTATGCAATTAGCGGGTTGCCTCGATATCAAAGCCAGCGAAAAAGGCGCGAGATTTATTCGTTTTTGTGATGCTTTTAATATTCCAATTTTAACCTTCGTCGACGTTCCCGGATTCTTACCAGGGACAGATCAAGAGCATAATGGCATCATCAAGCATGGTGCTAAATTACTTTATGCTTATGGCGAAGCAACGGTGCCAAAAATTACCGTTATCACGCGTAAAGCCTACGGCGGAGCCTATATCGTTATGAACTCAAAACATTTATGTGGCGATGTTAATTTTGCGTGGGCGAATGCTGAAATTGCGGTGATGGGGCCCGAAGGTGCGGTTGAAATTATTTTCCGTGAAGAAGCCAAAGATCCGGCAACCAAAGCTTTGAAAGTTTCGGAATATCGTGAAAAATTTGCCTCGCCTTTTGTGGCGGCTTCACGTGGCTTTGTTGATGAAGTAATTCGTCCGCAAAATACTCGCAAAAGAATTTGCATGTCATTACAAATTTTGAAAAATAAAAAAGTGCAAAAACCTTGGAAAAAACACGATAATTTGCCTTTATAATTTTAGAATCATTAAAATTTTTCAAAGTGTTTTTACGCTATTTCTATATCATAATTTTATTGATTTTTTTGCCAAAAAATGCATTATCCCAAAATGTTGTAAAGCTTAGAAGCTTAACGACAGAACGTCCCAGCAAATCCGATAGTATTTACACTTTAAATCGCGGAAAATTTTTATTTGAAACTAGTTTATTGAGCAAAACAAAAGTTAAAAATTCTGATCAAAAAATTTCTACAAAAAGTTTATTCGATTTTAGCACTTTTCGTTATGGAATAAATGATGAAAACGAAATCCAACTTATCACCTATCCGTTAATTCATAGAAAAATTTCTCAACAAAATTCTTCACAAAAATTCGATGGAAATGGCGAAACTTTTTTGCGCTTCAAACATAATTTTTTAGGCAATGATAGCGGAACTTTTGGCTTAGCTTTAACGCCCTTTGTTAAAATTATAAAATCATCGCGAAATCAACTCGGAAGCGACTTACGCGGTGGTTTAATCATGCCATTTCAAGTAAAAATTCTTGATGATTTAACTTTGGGCGGAATGTATCAATTAAATTATTATAAAATGCAAAATAATGATAAAAATAGTCGCTATTTTGCTATCATTAATGCTTATTATTTATCAAAAGACTTAACAACAAAAACCAGTTCCTATTTAGAGTTTTATTCTTTAAAAACTTTTGTTAATAAAAATATGGTGCAAAATTATTTAGATTTCGGCATTAATTATTTGCTTACGGATAACCTAAAAATCGATGTCGGCGCTAATTTCGGCGTCTCAAAAAAAGCCGATGATTTGAATTATTTTTCGGGGGTGGCTTATAGGTTTTAAATTTGCTAAAGCAAAATAAGGTTTACTTAAATTTGCTTACGCAAATTTAGGAAAAAGTTGAATCGCTTCGGGCGAAATAAATTCGCCCATTCGCGATGAGATTTGGGTT